>PLEQ01000497.1 GCA_003136475.1 Deltaproteobacteria bacterium | reverse complement strand
ATCCTAAAGGAGGAGCGTCAAAAGGTCGGATAATTCCTTTGCTTCATGGGGTTCGGGACAGCGAAATATGAATTTCGTGCCGGTATTAGCCTTTAAGGACTGTCCCTGTTCTTTACCATACAGGTTAATGAGTTGGCTCTCACTCTGATAACCGAGAATGATTTTTCCGCGATATTTACGTGCTCGCTCTAACGCTGTAGGTAGCAACTCAATTTTTCCGACGGTGCTTAATTCGTCGATAACGACATTGAGTGCCGGAGCTTTGTTGTCGCTACAACGCCGAACCAAGCCAAGAATTGCAGAGTTTAACCAAAGCTTCAGGAGCGGGCTCATGAGCTCTCTGTCGGTATCAGCGAAGGTAACAAAGACCCAGTTTCGATCCGTGTTTTGACTCCATTTGTACAAAGAAAAGGCATCTTGTTTGCCCAATTCCTTTGGCCAGCGATTGAGATATTCTAAGAAGCCCAAATCGAGCAAACTAGAGCCCGTTACGCCCGCAGCCTGTGGTGACCCTTCCTTGCCCGTTATTTTGCGTGCAAGGCCGCTTAGAGTGCTCGTAAGATCATGGTCTTCTGAGTTGATGAGTTCCCACAATTGCTCGGGCGAACCCGACTTGGCCAGAAGCTGACTAACAACCTGCCTTGCACCCTTCCACCAAAATGCGTTGCGATCATCGCCTGATGGGACCAAGAATTTAGCAAACTCAAACGGGTGTATTTCCGACTCAGCAGCGAAGTTCCAATACGCAGTGTTTTTGTCAAAAAGGCTTAGAATTACGTCGCCTTCTCGATAGAATTCACTTGCATATTCTCCGTTCACATCTGGAATAATGACCTTTTCACCGTAAGTTCGACAGTAGTCGAGATAGGATTTGATCAGCGTCGACTTTCCAACTCCAGTCGTCCCGACAACTGCGATATGTCGGAATAGACAGAATTCAGGGAGCTTAATGTTATCAACACTGCATTGAAACGGATTGCCCCACAGCGTTTTGCGGGAAAGACTGTGTTTTCTGAGGCCAGAATCAGCCTCAATTTCGCGGATTTCTTGCCTGATGACCTGGTCGTACTCTCGGTTGAATTCGCTTGCATCAATAAGACGAGCTCCTCGTTTATGGGAATGATCCATCATTCTACGACCCCTTTGCGCAAAGAATGCAAAAAGTCCCAGAAATGTAAACAATGTGAATCCAAACGACCAGTTCAGACAGCTGTCGAAAATTGATCCGTAAGTCTGGCAATTTGCATGCGTCTTATCGATTATGAAGTTGAAAACGCTTTCGGGAGAACCAATAGGATCTTTTTTAAAAGCAGCAGTCGCCAGTTTAAATATTTGAGCTTCAATACTAAAGAAAACTGGAGGTAGCTTGATATAGGAGACGACACAAAAGAATGTAATTCCCAATAACAAACACACCAGCAAGAGCCGAATTATGTTGTGAACAAACGAAAAAATGCGATTTAAGAAAGTTTCCTGACCGCGTGTGTAATTGTTCATTGATCACCTCCGATCGTAGGGCAGTCATGAGAAGACGGCTGATCAACTCGATAGTCGATAGTGCCTTCGTTGATGAGCTTTTGGGTTTCAGAGCTGAGATCCTGTTTGAGAATATTTGCAAACTTTTTCTGATCAAAGTTAAAGATCAAGTCTGGATCGGGTGTTAGGCAGTATTCCAGAATTGGGATGCGTCCCTTGTAACCCGTGAACTTACAGAGCTGGCACCCTTCTTTTCGCCTTTTGAAAAGACCGTTTTCAGATACTTTGCACTCACAGAGCGCCTTTAAAAGGCGTTGGGCTGATACAAAGAGCAGAGCATCTGCTATCAAATACTTCTCAATGCCAAGTGTGATAAGCCTTGTGACAGTTGCTGGTACGTTGTTGGTATGTAAAGTTGTCAGGACTAAGTGCCCCGTTTGGGCGGCCTCGATAGCAAGTTTGGCGCTTTCTTTGTCACGAACTTCACCGACAAGAATAACGTCTGGGTCCTGACGCATAGCGCCTTTGATGGCATCTCCCCAAGAGTAACGGGACGTAATCGACTCGTGAACAATGCCATCAAGGATACGTTCGGGCGGATTTTCGATAGAGATGATCTTCTTTTCTTTGTAATCCATGGCGGCTATACAAGCCTGTAGAGTCGTACTCTTTCCGGAACCCGTTGGTCCCGTTACCAAAAAGAGGCCCTGTTTCTGATCAAGCGCCCAGAGAATGTCCGTCTTAGCGCTTTGCGGGAGAGCCAAGTTCTCGAGTCTTGGGATATCTCCGTTGTCAATGATTCGCAGTACAGCGCATTCCCCAAACTGAAACCCAGGCGAAAGGCTGACTCGATAAGTTGCATTGGTCAGCGCGAGCGAAAAAGATGTATCTTGAAGAACCTTTTTTGTTGAGGTGTCTAGTCCAGAAATCTCTTTGAATTTATCGACAAGTTGAACCGCCTCCCTCTCATCAACGAGATCGAAAGGTCTAATGAGACTGCCTTTGACTCGAATTCGAACCTGTAGGCCACTTTTTAGCGATTCGATGTGAATATCGGAAGCTTTCACCTGAGAAGCGTACAAAAATACTTTGCGCCAAAAGTTAGAAAAGAAACCCTTCTCTGACAGAACTTCGTCGGGACTAGGAGCACGGGTCAGCTCAAAAGCCATATAAATCCTTTCATTTAAACGGTTCGCCTAATTTGTGGTTGAGAATATGGTCACAAGTTCTGCGTAGAAGCTTCGTTTGAAAGTACTTACGAACTTGTAGATTTACCGCATCCTTACAGCTACTCCAGACTGCACCACCAGGAATCTTCTTTCGATAAATGTCTCTACCGTCTTCTGTTTTTGGCTCGCACTGAATTTTCTCAAAGATTGTGTAAACACGTTTTTTACCGGGAAGAACACTTCGACCGGAAATATTTTCATATTTCGCCCGCGCTACTTCTGCACCTACCCAAGTCGCGACTCTTGCTGCAATTGCAGCCTCTTTGCCAGCGTCGGTCTTGGCTCCCAAAGTCTTTTGAGGGTCATTATGGTCCGGCAGTACAACATGCTCGCTTGTACTTTCTCGACCAGCAGGTACAAGTTCTTCTGAACAGTAATCATGTCGATTATGTGTGTAGTGTTTTTTATTTTCAGAATGCCGACAAGTCGCAGGTCTAACAACATAGCGTCGTGGGTTTTGAACTTTAACGTAGCGGGTGACTTCCCATTTTTCATAGGATACGTAAAAAATGCTTTCTGGTCTTAAACAACGTTTTGTAATTCGATGTCTGCTTAGGCAGTTACCGACCTTTTCTTGATGGCATTGTGAAGCGGAATGGAAGGCTTCATAGTCCCGATTACCTACACGTGGCAGTTCGAACGCTTTTTGTCTTTTGGTGAAATACCCCTGGTCTTCGCCTTCTATTCGACAATAGACTCGCTTTTCAAAAACAGGCTCTTCACCGAGTCGGGCAGTTTCCTCGACGACTCTCAATGCAGCTTTTTTCTGCCCATTGAGAACATCATCGGAATTTAAAGTTGATTGACCTTTATCACGCGCAAAAGCCTGTAGCGCTCTTTTGTCAGCCTCAGAAGCGGATTTATTGAGACCTGCTAGGTAGACTATTTCCTTAACGAGATTCTTAGCATCAATTGCAAGGTCTTTTGGGTTAAAAGCATCGATTAAACGCGGATCGCCTGGGGGCATCAGAATTGTCGACCGTCCAACGCTAGAGCCAGCCTTGTCAGTGAAACTAAGAAAGTCAGGAGCTATTTTCTTTATTCCAAGATCCTCTAGCAAATCACTTAACGGACTTAGAAAATCAAATACNNAAGCTACAGCTTCCCACGGGAACGCTAGAGTCCACCGCTCCTTGTCACCCCTAGGAATTCCAAAGAGATCATGTGCTAGTAGCTTGAACTTTAGAGCAGCATTTGGAAAACTGTAGTCGGTAAGTTGTACTGGTGTAGACATCCGCGGAACATTAGGTCCCCAAATTGTGCACCATGGTCCTTTAAACGAGTCCTTTAAGCCGATGGTTTGTGAAGCAATTGCTTCGGCATCACCAAGAATCGGGAAAGAGCACATTCCAAGCCCGCGATAGCTGTTCGGAAGATTAGAAACCATTCCGGCTTTCGTTAATTTTTCCTCACTTCCCTCCGTAGTACCTGAGAAATCCTTAGGGTCAATTTTGTCGAATTGAACACTTGCCAAGTTATCAGCAATACATGCAATTGGATTGGACGCGGTAGTGATACCGCGAATCGCATTGGGATTAAGGTAATCAAGCATTCCTGAGTCCCAGTAACCCCAAGCATCTTGGCTCATTGCTATTGGGCAAGTCATAGGAACACCAGGAACACTCCACTGAAACCCACCCTTTTCGCAAACTGTAAGATGCTCAGCAATCGTGTGAGAAAGCCCCACTGGCCAGACATTTACCTCAAAACTAGGCATGTCAGGTTCGCTGCTTGCACGTATACGCAACTTTTCAAAGGGTGTGAGTATTGCTGTTTTTGCGCCTTGTTGGATCTCATTGGCATCGACGTGGAAGTCAAAACCTTGTCCAACAACAGACGATGTTGCTCGCTTAATTGCCCCTGCGCCTCCTATTACTTTTGCCGCAAGTTTATAAGGCCCAAGAGTATTCACAAAGCTATCGAGACTATGCGCAAACTTCCTGTTTGCTGCATACAAAGCGTTTCCCGATGAAAAAGCTGGTAGAGAATCGTTGCCTTTCTGTGAAACTTCAAGAAAGTATTTTGGCCAATAGTAGCTATAGACGGGAAACTGTTGTTGTTCTTCAAGTGCACATCCGAAACGAGTCCTCCACAAACAGCGTTTGGTGGATCTTTCCGAAACCTCAATTCTCTCAAGAATGTTCTGTGGCAAGACGTGACATGCGTTTGGATAGTCCTTTTTTAATGCGAGGGTGAGGAGAGATTCAGTAATAACTTTAGCTATTCCGGCTTGCATCCTGGCTATTTCTTTTGCTGCGAAGTTAAGATCAGATGGATTGGTGACGATCTTGTCCGAACATGAAGCTATTGTACTTACAATGATTTCCTGAAGTTCACGAAGATCATCATTCGATAGGAGCTTTTTTAAGTCTGTTTCGNNAAAAGAAAAATACTGAGAATGTGATGTTTCATTTTCGCCTCTTAAACATACGTGAAAAGCTTGTTTCAAAACCATCTTTAGGATTTCGTATAGATTGCATAATGGAACTGATTGCCGAGTTTGAAGCACCGATAGATCCACCTGCTGCTTTGCGAAAAGATGAACCGATGCTAGACGCTGCTTTTCCACTAAGACGGACAGCAGAAGATACACCGCCGCTAGTCAACGTGCCCTGAATGCTATTGGAAAGCCACGATACAAAGCCATTAGCTCCGCCTCCCGCAAGCCATGACCCAACCAACAGGACACCAGACAGTACTTTGATGAGATTGAGCTCCTGTTCGATCAGCGCATAGGCCATTGGAACAAAATCTGTGACTAAGTTTTTGGCAGTAGATAGATCGACCCCATACGCCAGAGCCTTGCTCCCACTTGCACGATCCAGAAAGTTCTCAATTCCAAGTTTTGAAAGCAAAATGGAGTTATGGATAGCTCTTGTGGAACTGATGATTGCCGGCATCAGAAGGGCAGCAAACCACGCTCCTGACCAGATCAAAAAGAATCGAAAAGTCTGAAACAGAAGAGTTAAAAGAAATAGCGGGCAAATGATCTTTAAAAACAATTGAATCGCTGCGATGTGATAGGGAACAAGCTCTATTCGCTCTTTTAAGTCTTTGATTGATGCACCAAGCGAAAGTGCCCAGCGGTTTCCCATCCAGTTAGAGATAGAGTTCTTAGCATCTGAGAGCCTATATCCAATGAGAGTTGTATCATCCATGCCGATTAGTAGTTCGCGTAGACTTGCGTCTGTGCTAGTTGCAGCAAAGCCAGCATCTTCACTTAGCCAAGCCCCTTTTTTCTGGTGATCGCGAATTATATTAGACTGCTCATAGGCTGCAGCGTGTGCAATACGAAGGTTCATCGCCAGGTCTTTTAGTTTCGACTCGCCTTTTTGCCAATTTTCGAACCAGGGTTGTGTTGTAACTTCCTTTCCAGTTAGTCCCTTTTTACCTTCGACCACTCTGTCGGTAAGTACCAATGGCTTTCTGTTAAGATCAGCTACTAAGGCCTCTCTCATGTCATTTAGACCTTGTTGACAATGTCGACCAGCTCGAAAGGCAGAGTAGGAATTATCATTCGAGAGCGCGCGGCTATCTAACTTTCTTTCAAAGAATGAGGCCCGAGCTTGCCCAGTGGCCTCATCCGTCTTATAGGTTGTTTCAAAGTCGAAAAGATCATCAAACGATGCTTTCTCTCCTTGTTGAGTTAGAGCATTAGGTAGACAGTTAACTACGAAGCCATAAACTAGCGAACGTGTGACTTCGTTTTCTATCTTAGAGCTTGCTGCGGCTGTGATCATTTCAAGCACGGCTCCTGGTGGGAGGTTGTTTCGACTTGAGTATTTGGAATCGTTTGAAATGAAAGAATTTACCGACTTTTCAAGCACCGACGCAAACGACTGACTGATAGTGTTGACAATGATGTAGCCGATTGGTTTGTGCTGATGAGGCGTCAGAAGGGCAAAAGCCATGAAAAAATACACCGTCTTCTTTGAAAACTGTCGATGATGGATTCCCCAAGCGAGCGAGATCAAGGCCAGAGTTGCGCTAAAGAGAATAGCAACCTTAAACAGGCCCGAAGCGTATACTGCGCTTGAGAGCTGTACCAAGGCTGAATCTCCGAATTTAGAGACAAAATTCGTTAACCATGATTCGTGCACGATTGAGTAAGCCATAAATCACTTCGCTAAGTTTGGTTCAGTTATTGGATCGAAAAATCCACTTCCCTTGTCACCATTGATGCGAATTCTCTCACCCCTCATTTTTGTTACCTCGTTGTAGTACTGAGCCTGGGCAGTCAGATGCTTTCGATCACTATCAGCACGTACTTCCAAGTTCTTTTGGGATTGAGTGAGGCGCTCTAAGCGCTCATCGCAGTCTTGCTGAGCTGCAGCACTCTGCATGTCTGGATCTTTGCACCCGGTTTTGATGCGAACGATGAGGTCCTTGGAAAGGTCCTGTGCGCGGGTGTAAGAGACGGATTGAACAAGTGGTTCAAGAGCCAAAGCCACATGAGAATCGCCTTGCCTATATTCTTTAGTCACCGTTGTACGGGTTGGAATCAATTCGACAATTTCGAACAGCATCTCTGGAGTAACCATCATCGAAGGCAAGTTGGTACCGCTAGAAAGCTTATAAATTGGCGGAAGCTTTGAGATGTCATTTTTGCAGCTGCTTCCGTCGTCCGGGTAGCAAATGCCGTTAAGCTTACCGTCTGAGCGGTAGCCAAGCATTTTTAGAACGCTAGGATGTCGTACCACAAGGTGTCTGGGTTTAGGCCCATCTCCCGCATAGTTGTTCAGCCCGTAGCGGACATCGTGCATCAAATCGACGAGTGAGATGAGATAAACGGTGGTCTTTTCTATGTGCTCGTCGTAGGCATCTTCGGCCGGTGAAGCTGAGAAAGTTCCTCCGTGACGAAACTGCGCTCCAGCTTCGATAGTGATCCCTGGAAACACTTTTTGAAGCCACTGGCAGCTGTACTCTGAGATAGAGTAGGCATGTGATGAACTCATATAGCTCGGATAGGAATGCTCACCGCAGGCTTTTTTAGTCAGCTTTGAAGCGTCGTACTTCTCTTTTACATTTTTCTTAGCTTGCTCAGCCTTATCCTGGCTATTTACTGAGTTAGGATCACGATTCCCTACGGAACAGCGATCCAGAGCCGCTGACGGCTCGCGACTCTTTGCATTCACTTCGTTCTGCACGCAGGAGCCAAGGCTTTGAAATTGAGCCTTAGTCTTATCCGCTAGGCCCTCCAGCATCTGACACGAGTCAAAAGTAAACTTAAGGTTAGCTTGGGCCAGGGCTTCTGCGCGATTCATAATAGTGCAGAAAGTCGGAGAGGCATTACAAGCAAGCATACTTGGTAAGGCACCACTGATAGCCAGCACGGAGTTGATTGCCTTGGCTTTGATCTCTTCTCCGACGCCTCTCCAATACTCGGCGGATAGAATTTTCTTTGGAAACGCAATGACAGCAGTTGACCAATCGGTGTAGCCGCAAACCTGCTTTGCACTGAACTCGATGCGCAAATCATCCAAAGAAACTGTTCGAACTCCAGCCGGTGGCCTTCTCGGAGCTATATAGCCAAACGGTCTATAAAGAGTTTGACCGTAATAGGTTCCTATCTCCTCGCTGTGGGCTGAACAGGTAATGATCAATGCAGTCAAAGCAAAAACTATCTTTCTCATAAAGCTTCTCCGTAGGGTTGTTTGGAGGCCATCGTCTCAATTGCCTCCAAAGGGCTAAGCCCTGTTTTACGAAGATCTGTGTAAAGGTCTTCTTCCTTGTTGTTGGTCGTGACTACTGCATTCATAATTGGACTCAACGGAATGAGAAACGAGCCCTTGTAGGGGGTGTTTTGGGAGATTAGGTAGCCCTGAGAGTAAAATCCCTTTTTAATAACCAGATCTTTGACGACATCGATGTCGGCTTTGGTTAGCTCATTGGAAAGCTCAGTTTCAACTTCATTCTTTGCACTCTGAGACAAGGGAAGGAACAGTTTTTGGGGCGCAATTTTCCAAAACGCTTTGCCAGCTTCCGTTCTCGTAAAATCGTGAAGCTCGTTAGAAATCCCGATAGCTTGGGCACCGATTTTTCTTGCCGTCTTTACGACGTTACGAATAAAACGAGTTGCGATCTCACTGGCTTCGGGACTTTCACCAGCGACGAGAACACCTAACTCCTCAAAGACAACGAGCTTTCTTTCTCTACGCGGCAGCTTCTTTAGATCGCGGCTAATTTTGAGAAAGGCCAATTGAGAAGCAATGATCTGTAGTCGTGGATCTGCGATCCCGTCCAAATCGTAAACGACAACAGAAGCTTCACTGGAAGAACTGTCGGGTCGCTCATGATAACAGAAAAGAAAGCCAAACTGGCCGGTATGGTCAAAACTAACGGTCCAACGCCGCAAATCGTCGAGAGCACTAGTCACAAGTGGGTTATTTGAACCCTTGCTATCAGCAGCCGTCGGAAGCTTCTTTTTGATATCTATCCAAGTCGGATGAGGATCGACGTCGTCTCCAGTCTTCTCTTTGTATTCGATGTTTTTTTCAAAATCGTTGACTGTGAGCTTGATAGCCTCAGTAATGATTTCCGTATGAAGCCCTGTTAACTTAGCTTCGGGGTTAAGCTGCAAGATTGCATTCTGTAGGAACACGACAGTGTTTTGAATGTCATCATCATCCCAGGTTTCATAGGCGAAAGGCGAGTATGGATTTTCTCTGAGATAAGCTTCGTTGAAAGCTATTATTTTGCCACCATACATATCGCAGAGCTTGCGATAGCTTGTCTTGCGATCAATGATCCGTATCACGCCTTCGGGAAAGCGCCATAGAAACTCGATATTAAACTGAGTTATGAGACAAGATTTTCCGGACTCGGAGTTGCCAAGAACGCAAATATGGTTATTGCCACCTTTACCGAAGATGTCGATTTTGATGGGTTCCCCGTTCCTTGCTATCCACATCCGTTTGCCATCCTCATGAGACGAGGCTGTATAGACTGGAGCAAAACAAATAGCTCGATCCAAAAGAACTGTTCGAAAACGTCCAATGATATTGTGGTCGTCTTTGGAACAGTTCATTGGCAGAGAGCTGATTATTAAATGGGGTGCGATTTGCTTCTCGCAAAAGATCGGACAAGAAAGATAGTCTATGGCTGTAGAAAAGATGCGGCCTTCGGTCTCTTCATTGCAGTTGTAAGTGAGTAAACGAACAGACATTTTACCCATCGGGTTTGTGTTTTCAATTTGCTCTTCAAACCCAATTAGGTCTTCATATTTTTTTCGATGTGAAGGCCCCTGTGAGAAGAACATTTTCTTTATGACATGCTCGGTACCAGCCTGCCTTGAAACGTGGGACAGGGTCCAAACGAGCTCCCAAGTCTTCATGGGCAGCGAATCCATAAATTGGCGAAACCTTCCTAGGGCGAACGTCGAAGGGAGTTCCGCGAAAGTAAAGACTTTGATGTTCTGTTTGTCGTTAAAAAATCCCTCCGGAGAGCCAGAGCATGGCGAATTAACGATGTTTTGCCATAGGGGGGTACTGTCATCATCCCCCAGCTTGAAAATCTGCTCAGAACCCCAATTTAGGACCGAGTTATAGTACGAGATGAGCTCTTCCACGCTGATCAGCGTTACTTTGAGGCTAGATTCTACGAGTTTGCGTACAATCTCTCTGTGAAAGAGCTTCTTGCTCTCCGCAAGAGAGACTAGAAACCCGTCGTGAGTGGTCGCAGCTCGGTTAAGAACGCAACGCGCTTGTTCCTTAAGAGATTCGACAACGCTCTTTTTTGAAGCATCTGACCAGCGAATCGTTAGATAAAACTTTCGCTTTATCAGCCCCGCTTGAAAGAGATGGGCTGTCTCAGCGCCTAGTAGCCTGCCAGCTGCGTTAGTGTTGAAGTCCACATCTTGAGATGCCTGGCTGACAACCCTTTGGGAAGCAATTAACTGAACAACCACAGAAGCATCTTCGCGATGGCTAGGGATGCCCTTACCAACGGACTGAATAAACTTTACAGCAGGCAAAAGAGCCGCATAGAGTTCGTCTTCTGTCAGAATTTCATCTGGAATCCCCTGTAGAGAAAAAGTGGTAGCGAGATCACCGTTCTCCATAAGATAGATTCCATCGCCGAGGTAGCATCGAAGCCCTATGTATTGTTCAGCAATCGTTGGAGGAAGTTGCAAGGCAATATTCTTATTTTTTTTTCTATCTTTGAATTTGTGATACATATTAGTTCTCTTCTATATCGTTCATGAGTTTATCGAGGTCGACTTTTTCTCTTCCGATCTGCAATAGAATCCACTGCTTCCCAAAGATGTTGCCTTTNNCTTTGGGTAAACGCGAACCTTTACGAACATAGGCTTTCCCTCAAAGGAGACACCCACTTCGCGTCTTTTCTCGTTTCGATCGTGATCGATGTCCTGCATCAGTTCTCTAATCCCCTCAGGTGGGGACAGTGCGCAGCCTGTAGCGAGATAGCAAAATAGAATGCCTAATAATCTAGCCATTGGTTTTCTCCTTACCCTTAAAGAAGACTTTAGGAATCCTGACGTTGTAGCGATTAACGATATGAACTTTAGCCCCCGGAGCGAGAGCTAGAGTAGGTTGCATCGATTGAAAAAAAGAGCTTATGTATTTAAGAAAATCGCCGTTGGCTTCGACGACCTTTCCAGCAACATACTTGCCCTTGTCTCCCGTGACGTTTGTTGTCTTCTCAGCAAATCGTTCACCGGCAGTCATCACTTGCTGAGTCATTTCCGTTGCAGCTGTAGCGGCACCGTATGCGGATGTAATGTCTCCTAGGAACTTCAAAGCCGCAGCCTTTGCAGGTCCGCGCATAATCACATCCGAATCGACGCCCGCGTAGCCACTTGCGGCACTAATCAGCGGCCCTTCCATTAAGATCGTGAAAACACGTCCACTTGGCATCGTGCAAGTGAGATCAGCTACTTGACCTTTGACGCGTTGGGTATGAAAGTTTGACTTAACTTTTAACCATGCTACGCATCCGTTCATCTCAACAACCGACTTGTTTGGGCCTAGGAAAGCATAATCAAGTTCAACGGCAACCTCGGAATCTCCATCAGCGGTAACTTCCTCTCCAAACTTAACTCTGCCGAAAGCGTGTGAACCCGACGGAAGAGTGATTGTTTCTTCATCGCGACTACGCAGGTTAGTCTCAAAGATCGTTACGGACTGGCCGGATGGTTGGAAGTAGCGAACGACTTGTGGTTCAGGAACTTCAACAACAGCTCGATGTCGGGGGTATTTGAACAAAGAAGGTTTTGGCTCCGATGGCTCGCGAATTTGAGGTGGTTCATCATTCGTTTTGACGACTACTGGCTTAGGCGCATCTACGAGCGCTGAAGCTGCCTTTTGATTCTCCTCGGCCCAAGTCTTCTTTGCCTTTTCAACCAGACTATCGATCTGTCCACCGTCCAAAGGGGGTACAACCTTGTCCCCAGGAACTCCATTACGATCGCTCGAATCTATTGGAGCAGTGGTCTTGTCCCCATAGACGGTCGAAAGTGAGCTCTGATTCTCGGCTCCATAGGCTGTTACGGAAAAAAGCAAAGCCGGTAAAAGCAGTTTCATTGCAGCACCTCCATCAACTCTTTTTTAGAGAAATTGGGCTGAGCGATGATGTGATGCTTGATCTTGTCGCCTTGTTTGAACATTCCTCTCTGAGGAAGAGTCAGCGAAAACTGAACGGCATTGGTTCGTTGCCTAAAATCAGCAATCTGTTTGAAACTCAGGTCCTTCTTTAACTTCCCGCTCACGATCCATGCGGACATGTTGGCGTTGGAGCCGACGTAGACCACTTCATAGCTTGCTTTTTCGGTTTCAAAAGTAAAATTCTGGCAAACTTTCTGTCCATTCGGGGAGTTGGTGCAAGTTTCGTAGTCCTTGCTAATCTCATGAAGCATCATGGGTGTTCCCTCCGTTAAGGACCGTAGGATGTTTAGAGATGGATCTTTATCGCTAAGTAGACCTTTGCTATGAATGGATTTGAACTCGACCAAAGGACGAGCAACATTATCAACAAGTTGAAATTCAGCTTGAACCTCTGCACCACCAAGCAAAGTAAAGGCACACTTAGTGACACCCTTCGTTCCGTTTGGTTTGACCTTGATCATCGTCTTGATGACGTGATCTTCTTCCAACGCAGCGTTGGTGCTAGTTTCTTTTATCTGCTCCATTTCACGGACGTTGGTTTGATCCCGACTAATAGGATCAAATTCCAAAATTCCCGGCTGACAGGATACTGCAATAGGAGCCTGCTCGAATTTTAAAAGAGTCGCCTCGCTCGCCTTGATCTCTATGGTTCTTGGGTACATTCCATAGTAGAAAACCTCGCTAAAGCCAGTACTTGAAATAAGGAATAAAACAAGACTAACGAGTCTCATGATTATCCTCCTCCGATGGCAGTACTCCTTCTTTTAGGGACCTTTCTAACTCAGCTTTTAAAGTGGCCAGCGGCCCACGTTTTATGCGCGTTATCTGAATCGCAAAAAAGTTGTTAGGCGTTGGTGCCACGTTAACCGCATAGATGAGGTATGAGACCCTCTGTGTGTTAACAGGGATGTTATGATCTGCGTAGAGGTTTTGCTCGCCAGTCACTATGCCACAGGCAACGCCTTTCGTTTCTTTGTAGACGGAAACTTTCCCACACCAATGAAATTCCGACTCCTCCGGTATGATGTTCCAAAAAGACACAAGCTTTCGGGCTTCCGTATCCTCAAAGTAGTGAAGCGCATTAAGATTCGCTTGGGTCCTCTCCTTAAGACCGTGAGTGTAGAACTGCTCAAAAAGGACCTTGTAGTTGTCCTTAATCGAGCCGTAGTTCCACGAGTTCAGCTTATCTGTTACGAAGCGAAAGGCTTGTTCTATGTAACTTGAGGGTAGTTCGCCCGGTCTCACGGTACTGAGCATTTGCGCGCCCGGAGCGATGATGTACTGAGTACGATTGAAATTCTGCGAAACCTGGTAGCTTAGAAAGCAAACAGCTAAGGTAAGAAGCCCAATAACACCAAAGCTCGCTAGCGAAATCGTCCTCCACACAAGTTCCTTATGCTGCTTTTCTGCGAGTTGATCTATATAGGTAGAATTCATGGTTATCTCCTAAACTTCGATTTGTGAACTTTAATGTAAGCTAACGAAGGTAACGCATACGCCCGGATTGGTTGCGGCACCCTTGCTACAGTTGTTAAGAACTTCGCGTTAAGAAAGACCGGTTGCCCCTCATCCTCGCGGCGCCCAGCAGAGTAGAAGAAGGCAATTAGTGAAAACAAAACACCAAGAGATAGGAACATTTGATCGAACCACAACGGAACAACTGACAGCACGAAGATGATCGGAAAGTTTGAGATCTTAACACCCGCAATCTCAGGGAAGTAGTCAACGCGCTCTATATGCACGAGGTATTTTTTGTCTTGCCCATATTCGACCATGACAATCCTCACTTTTGTACGAAGGAAACAAAGTATGCGCCTAGTGCCGCAATCATTCCACCGACGACCGCTCCCGCAGCACGTCCATACTCACCCTGTCGAGCAAGATTTCCTGCGCTAACGAAGCATGTAATTGCAAAAATTGCCGCAGAACCTTTCACTAGCCACTCGGCAGAAAAAAGCCCTCTAGCCACCTTAGAACCAGTTTCGAATAGACCCTTATCAGGGTCTTTCAGTACAAAACTCGAGACGTCTTGAGTCTTGTCATCCGCGTAGACAAAGGCGTAGGATGAAACGAGATAGAAAAAGCTACCTAGCGAAAGTTTGTTGATCGTTTTCATGACTAACCTCCGATAAAAAAGTGTTTTGCGATGATAGGAGCTATGGCACAGACACTGGCTCCTATTGCTGAAAGAACGGCTCCGGTATAGTCACCCTGCTTGCTCCTGTGAGCTGCAAGGACAAAGAGAAAGATGGCTACAAGAGCTACAACCGCGTTCACAGACCATTCGACAGTGTTGACAAGTCCTTCTAAATTTTGGACGGCCTCTCTCTCTTCTGTTGTGAATTGTTGAGCCCACATTATTTCTCTCCTTTCTGGCGTAAAGCCTGAGCGATTTGTTTGATCTCATCGATGGTATGAACACCTTGAACGGAAACCATCTTGTTGTTTTCGCTACTGAAGATCAGGAGTACGGGAACAGATCTGTTGGGAGCGTACTTTTCGACGTCGGACTTTTCTGCCCAGATTGACGGTGGGAGACCGTTAAGTTGGACAAGCTTCTCACCCGCAACTTGGAGTGGGGTCACGTTGTTTTTTCCAGAGAGAATCTGAGCTTGGCGCTTGCAGTGCCCACAATCCGGATGAAATAAAAAGAAGATATGAAAGTCTCTAAGATCATCACTGTCAGATCGACTCGCAACACGCCCAGTTTGACCAGCAAGGAAATCGTAATCGTTTGCGATGATACCCTTTGAGATGAGCTCTTTGTTGGCTAATTCCTGCTGTTTTTGCATGATGTGGAGCGTATCCCGCTTTGCGTTCATGCGAATGAGGTAGAGCTTTGCGTTGTCGACAGTGGGATTTTTGGCCCAAAGCAGAAAGCCTTGGTCCGGTTTAAAGTTCCCTTCGACCCAGAATGAATCCTGAGTTGGATCAATGAGCTGTTGCCATTCCAAGGGAACCTTAAGGTCTTTCGGTATCTGGACTCTCCTAGAGTCCGTCTTGCTGAGCGCATTCCCCTCGTTTGTGGTGACCCGTCTTTCTGCAAAAGCGTCGTTCAACGTGCAGACCGGGAGGACCGCCGCCAGGATCAACAAACCATAAAAGTTATGTCTCCTGGCTGCGGCTCGTTTGGCGAGGTGGTTAGCGGCATTTTTGCGGATCATGGTTAAGCATCCTATATTGTTAAACAAAGTCATTTCTAATCAACTCCTGCCACCTTGGCTCTTGAATAGTATAACTATATTGGTTATGTCAATAGCAATAAAAGTTAACTATAATGGTTATGTTAGTAGTTTGGTTTGCACTTGGTTTAGTAACGTGATTTAGTAGAGGAAATCGTCCTATGAACAGGATTACACGGATGACAAAGACTTTTAAAAAACAGTCTCTGACTGACCAACAGAAGAAGAAATTTCAAAGGCGCTTGAGCCATTTCTTCAGAGACTACCGGTATCGCAACGGACTCATGTCAAAAGACGTTGCAAAAATTCTGGGGTACACACCTCCAAAATTCTACGATCTCGAATCCGAGTCGCGGCCACACGGTCGATTTATTAATAGCCTCGATTTTTTGGCGACTATTGCAGCCCTTGAAAGTAAGACTCTTAGTGAGTTTGTCGCTTACCTTGAAGGCAAGCAGGATCGCTTTGAGGAAGAGGAAGGTACTGACCTTATTCGCAAACTTTACGCTTGGGAAAAGGCCTTGCTCGAAGCGTTTGATCCACTCTCAACGGTAATACGAAAAGAGTTTGTGGAGTTTTGCAAAAAGAGTTCTACCGAGGGAAAAGAAAAACTCGAACTCATGATCGAACTCATGAACGAGTTGCAGAGCAAGGATGATAATACTATCAAAACTCTATTAGAGACGGTGCGCGGCTTATCCAAATGAGAATATCCTGGGAAAGCTGTCCAAAGACACATCTCTCCGACAGCTCGCCCAATCAGAAACGACTTAAAGGCAATTTATGATCGATACTGTGAGTTCATCTGCGCATAGAATCCTCGAGTCATTTTCAACTACTAGGGGATTGGTCGGCTGGGTAGATGTACTTGGAGTGCGCAGCATGCCCGAAGATCGTAGAAACCTACTCTACGATTCGATAGCCAAATTTTTGCCCGACTATTCTACAAATTATTTTAAGTCGGGTGAAAAACGTTTTCCGGTTAACGAAACCAATTCCTTAATCGTAGGTGACTCTCTCTGCATTACGCAGTCCTCGGAAAGTGGCGGTTCTCGGCTTTTCGTTGTGCAAACAACCCTTGTTTTTTCGCAGTATCTTTTCTCGGCTGGTTTCTCACACAGAGGCTACCTTACGCAAGGCAGTTACCGAGCAGACCATCCCATAAACGGGTTACCATTTATCACCGGAAAGGCGATCATTGACGCAGTCAACAATGAGGAGTCGCTAAAATTTGTTGGTATAGGTATTGATAGGTCCGCACTACATGAATTTACACGCCTCCGTGGAAGAATTGGAAACGTTTATTGGACAAAAGACCCTGTTTTCGGTTCGAAATACCATTTAGCGAGTAGTGAACTTCATTTCTCCCGATGGAGGTCTTATTGTAATGAGCATTACACAGAACATCCTTATATAGCCGCTGCCAAAACTATGATTGAACAAACTTCGATTTGGGATATGTCATAAATCACTAAATTATCAGATGACCACTGAGGTTAAGATGCTTGATTCAGTTTGTTTCGTTATCAATCCGCAAAGTGATGGCATTTTTCAAATCGACTTGGGAATTCTAGCGGAAGCTATGATCTTTTACGGAAGCACGACGGTTATCGCCAAAAAACAGATTGTGGAACAGCTTGTCAACTCCATAGGTCCTGAGGTTATTCTAGAGCTATTATCCGAAGGATTTTTGAAAATTAAATACCAGCATACGAGCTCTGGAATTCATACTTCGAATTCAAACAGTTCTGAGCATCACCAGCCAATTTCATTCTTTTCTCCGAGCCACAGCCTAGAACAGATCTCACCAATTATTTTTCAAAAAACGACAGGTAGAAGTGGAAAAGGCAGAAGAATGGGCCTTAAATTTCAAAACTATGTAACCAATTTCAACGATGATAAACATTTATTTGATCACTTTTCGAATGATCTCGATGACTCGCAGTATGTTGAGTCATTCGTTTCGAAATATTTGGAATGGTATACACCCGAGTATTCTACAAACGGCTTAAGCTTCAAACTAGAACAGAGCAAAGGCGTGATTAATATTGAAAGTAATCTGAACTTAGATCTTATAAATCAACACTATCATAAACGCGTCGCACCGTCTCATTCTAGTATCACCCACGCTGGGATTCTAGAAAGCATGCTCTCGACGAGGAGAACGATAGATCAATCATCCTCAGAAGGTTCAGACCTTGCAACGAATACCCTTAGTTCTATGCTAATAAACTGCAAACTTGGAAGTTTGTTTGACAGAACAAAAGTGCAGACCGGTCAATTTAAAGAGTTTCAGGACTTTGTTTTCGATGATGGTAAATCAATTGCTTCAGCCATAAACAGGGGAGAACAAACATTTGCAAACCTTCTGGAACTACTTCGTAGTTCACGAGAGTTCAAAAAATGGTTAGTCGGCAAACAAGCTGATGCAAAGTTAGTTAGAGAGTATTTCAAAGAAGTAACAAAGAACTCCTGGATTGATAAACTTCCAACAAAGACCGTTCGTTGGTTAATGTTCATGGGGCTTGGTTTAGGCGTCGACTCACTAGGGGCAGGAGGACTTGGAACTGTTGTAGGAGCAGCCATAAGTGCCGCAGATACTTTTATCCTTGATCGTATTGTTAAAGGATGGAAACCAAATCAGTTTGTTGATAATCAATTGAAGAAATTCGTGAAGGCCTCAGATCTTTAATGTGATTTGAAACGTTTCTTCATGAAGTGATCACGACTTGTTGTGAGTTAAGCTTCCATATTTAAGTAGCAAGAATTGGCTTTCTTGCTACTTAAATGGTGCCGGTTCACTTTTATTTTAAGGACTAGGAAATTGGTGGTCCGATGGGCTTTGCAAACTTTTACTTATCATGAATCAAGCCGCATCTTTTACCGGATGACGAAATCTATTCCGTTTAGTTCCGTTGGATATATCACTTGCATATCTGAACGAATAACTTCCGGCGGATTTTCTTCTTCCCTTTAGGACGGCATGAATATTTGCAGCTTGCACCTTTAATTCCTGCGCTGCATCGGCCACAGACTTATATTCTCTTCCCGTTTCAATGCATACAACCCTCTTCTTAAATCGGAAAAACAGTTTGTCTTTCCATCCCTGATTTGTACTAATTTTACCGTATTCGCCTGGAAATCTTTTACGAAGCAGCTTTATGGTTTTGCATTGATCGACGGCACGCTTGCATGATTCATAGGTATGTTTACCCTTAATAGGTGCCATGTGTTTTCGAATCTCTTCTAGCCAACCCGCGTTTCTGGCTGCATCGTAAGCTTTTCGATAACTCTTTTGAAAATCAATTGGATGTGCGCATAGTTTAGCCAGTATGGCGCACTCGACTTTTGTCCATTTCTTGGTTTTAGATCCGTATCCTTTACTCCTTGCCCATGCATCGAACTCAGGATCGTGTTGATTCTTTCTTCGTGAACAATAAGAAGACAAAAGCGTATAGAATGTTCGCTCCTCGTCGAGACCTTTTCTTGATGGAAGGCGGCCGAAATCCTCGTAAAATTTCTTGATTTTACGTTTGTTCTCCGCAGAAGAAATTCTCTTTTGACAGTTAGGGCAGTTTCCAGGCCCGCACTTGTACCTCGTTGCCTTAACAGTCCACGGAACTTTGCACGTTTCGCAATTAATTTTGATTTTTTGCTGACTATTTACCAGGCGTTTAGTTAAAATCACATGGTTCTTGGATTGAGCAAGTTTATGAAGACAAGCTAGCGAAATTTTCTCGTTCCCCGCGCATCTGGGGCATCCCTTTCCGGCTTTTATTTTCCCAGAAGAGATGCCCCAAGTATTGCCGCATGATAGGCACTCTGCATTAATCTTTGTCTGGCTATTAAATGGGAATTGTGGCGCAAGAATTTTAAAATTGCGTTTAATCACTAGTTTTTGAAGGTCTGCTATCCGGTCTTCATCGGTTGGACGTGTAAGTCTGCGCAGGTCTATTTTTAGAGATTGGTAGTCATTCGGAAGTTTCATTCCGGCCTTTTTGCACGCCGCTACTACTGCATTCGGTATTGGAATCAGGGGGCCATCCTTATAACATTTTGCGAGAACTCGTTCCAAATTTACCAGGTCAGGAACTAGGGGGTTTGGTAGCAACGGAAC
>PLEQ01000436.1 GCA_003136475.1 Deltaproteobacteria bacterium | reverse complement strand
CCATTGCTACCAAACCCCCTAATACTGTTGCTGAACCCCTATATTGCTCATTAATTTTGCATTCAAAGAAATTCTCGGTCGAAGGACCAGGAGCATTAGGGGAGGATGAACAAAATGATCTACAGAACCACTTACAACGCCGTTTTTGGCGAAAACAAGTTTGCACCCGCGCTTCTCGCGATCCTCAAACTTAACCAATACGACGACTTCGGTGGAGGTTATCGCGATGCTTACGTAACAGACGCGCGACGCATTACGGTCTATGCGCGTTGGTACGGAGTCAAAGAAGACGATGAGCGGTTCGAAAAAATTCGAAAACATCCTCACTATTGGAGTGATCGTACGGAGCGACCAACTTATTACGAGTTTGAATTCCATTTCGATGCTGAATGGCTACCAGTAATCGAAACGATGTGGGAGCACACTCTAGATAAACGCTCTGTAGAAGAACGCTGGAAGGAGGCTAAAGCAGATATTGAAAGTGGGAATATGACCACCCCTTATTTGCCGAACCTTATAAACGCAGCGATGTATGTTTTAGATTGAAAAACGGAAAGGAAATTAGCGGTATTATCGTCACGTCGCACGTCCCCGAAGTGCTTCTTTCACTAGGAAATTTTGTGGGAGAAAACTAACGCCCAAAGAATCCCTATTCTTGCTAGGTAATTTTGTACGAACGAATTTCTATTAGCTAAATCTTAGGAAACTTTTATTCATCCCTCATGCGGTTCTTAGGTAGAATCTCAGATTAGTGCTCTCGCGGCCCGTCTATGCTTCTAGTCCTGAACAAAAGGAAATGTAAATGGAGAATTTTGAAGGCTTTCTAAACCTCATAGAAGAGCAAGAATCAGAGTACCTTGACTTCAAGAATGAATATACAGTCAACACGGCTGATTTAGTACACGATATCCTATGCTTATCAAATGCCAGAACAAATAAAGATCGATTTATTTTTATTGGAATTGAAGATAAAACGAAGATACTTAACGATATCATTAACGATGCAAATCGCAAAACCCAAGCTCAACTTATCGACACGTTAAGAAACGCCCATATCAATCACCTCCCAGATATTAGGCTCTTTTCAGGGCGGGTTCCGTCAGGGGAGACAATAGACATTTTAAAGATTACGAATAACCCGCTCAAACCCTACTTCCTGAATAGAGACTACCGTGTAGGAAAGACAACTGTAAGAGCTGGAGTGATCTACTCAAGAGATGGTGATACTAACACTCCGTTAGATCGCTCCGCTACCATGACGGATCTAGAATGGATGTTCCGCCAGCGTTTCGGAATAGATATCCCTCCACTACAACGCGCCAAGAGTCTTCTTTACGACAAAACATCGTGGCTGTATGACTATGCTCATGGATCGATGTACTTCTACCATCAACTCTTCCCCGAACTCACAATTCAAGAGGTTCTTACGGAGGATGGAGAAAGACGGGATAAATTCGATGAACCGTGGGTTAGGGTTTTTCCGGATAGAAAGGCATCGCGAGGTGAATACTACCTGAAATACCATTCGACTAAGCTAGCCTCCTTGCTGGTAGTTTGGTGTGATGGCGCGAGGTGGGCCCAGGTTCAACCAGAGATCTTCCTTCTAAATCCAGGATTTTCAAACATTCGTTCTTATTATATGGTAGGCGATTCCCTACAGAACTTAGTTCAAGAGATGATTAACGCTATTTATCCTCAGCACAGTCAACACTATCTTAATGATATAATCGCTGTATTTGCCTCAAAAATTGAAGCTGAAACCGAGCTGAAGAAAGACTGGGAAGATGGTGTCAAAAAATTTAGCTTTTTTGATTATGACCAGACGGAAAATAAGGAATATTTGATAAGGTCAGACAAGAAACGATTGCTTCTGTAATTTTCTTATTAAGATGCGTCAGCTTTCGACTAACAAACTGTCAATATCCTGTTCAAGCCGAGAGTTGTCTAAGTCAACATGCGAAATTCCGGATAATTCTATTGAATAGCTAATCCCAAATATACGTAAATCAATGGGGCCAGCGAAGCTATCTGGAGTCAGCTTCGGAAAATTTCTGTCCACTAGGAAAAACTCCGGGTCGTTGCACTCGAATCTATTTTGACCGTAATGCGACTCGTGATCACGTCGATAGCCAGTTTCCGCAAGGCGCTGCCAAAAATCGTCTAAGAAATCGTCAGAAATGTAATTTTCAATATTTTGAACCAAATCCACCAAGGATTTTCCGGCAGGCTCTTCTCTGATCCTATATAAAACTAGATAAAGTGACGACCACTTCTTTTCGTCTAACTGACTAAGCCCGTGCACATTGATTGTAACAGGGTGGCTATGCGAGGTTTTAACTTCAAAAGCTATTTCGCCTCTTCGAAAGTCATGAGACCCGCCTCTCGGTCCTTCCCAAGATGATACAGCGGACGAGATAGTCGGGTTTTGTCTTTCCAAGAGAAAACTAAGAAATTTAAGTTCGCCGACNNGCCCTTTAGCCACTCCAATGAGGGAAGAGTTGATTCAGCACCCGACCAAAAGCGTTTCCATCGTCTAAAAACTGATCGCAGTGCCTCTTCCGGAGAAACACTCTCGGTTTCAACTTCTTTGATAAGATCCTCTGCGAACGAAAGGAAAGGTCTTCGTAACGCTTCGTTTAGATCAACATTACAGTAAACATCAATATAGAATTTAAGGTTCTTTCGATCGATTGACCACTCTAGGATTCCACAGTTTAAATTCCTAAGATGGACATCTTTGATCTTTATCGAGGTACCTTCCTGGACAGGGCCGAGCAACAAGTGGATCTGGTTTAGGCTGTCAATTCCCACAAAAGCTTCGAGATTTTTCCGCTGAATATGCAGGTTCTTAGCTGAGATATTGGCCTGCATTCCTTTTTTGGGTTGGATGCTTTCGAGGACGGTTTCCAAATTCAATTTATTCATTGAAAGTCCTGGCTAATGTATTGTGCTTGGTTGATAGATCTGGAGACGGGAAAAACTAAAACAAGGCCGACTATATGAGTATTAATATTGTCTCGATAGAACTTCTTTTCAGTTTCGCTTTTGGAATTTCCATCGATAACGTAAAGCATAAGGCAACCTCTATCTGGATCCTCGTATACTCGACCTAATAGTTGCTTCCATTTTTTTATGTCAGCTTCACTACTGAGCACGCCTATTGAAGTCCCTGTAATCGGACTCCGAATAACAGTCTTTGTGCGCAATTCTTCGTTCCATTTAAATTCGTTAGTTGAACCGGCGGGAAGGAACACATCCCATAGTCTCAACTCCCCATTCTGATTCATTCTTGTAATGAATGACAGGATGACTGAGGAATTCATTTCAATACTATTTCCGAAATTGTAGTCATTAAGGAACATCATTATTCTTTGCGCCTCAATATCCTTCCAACAGACATAGCCATCTTTTTCGATTTCGGCTTTTCCCAGTTGAGTTACAAAGGCCTTTGACAAATTAAGGTTCGTTTCAATTTTATTTAGGTCATCAGTTGGAAACGTAACTGTCTGTTTAAGTCGTCCGGATAGTGTTGGTGTTACTGTGACTCCGGCACCCATTTTGTTTCTAGACGTTACGTACATATAATTATGATCTCTTATTAAAGGAGCGAGTTGGGAAGGTGTGATAGGAGGGATAGAAAGTGCATATTTCTTAATATCTTCGCGTAACTCCAATTCGATACGTGCCAAATCGGAAAAATTGTCTGCGATGTTGTCTTCAACAAAAATCCTTGTCAGATCTTCATAGCCACTTCGATATCCAAACCATCGTCCCATTTGCAGAAGGGTATCATAATATGGTGTATCTCGGAGAAATACACTTGTGGATAATCCCTCTATAGTTAGTCCCCGCGAGAGCCTATTTCCGCCAATTACGATGTATCTGCGTGGATAATCGAACGTATAATCGGCGACATCGTCGGACTGATAGTTCAGGGATTTTATTTCTAGACTATCAACAACAGCAATCGCATGTTTCCAAATGATTTCAAATTCTCTGGCCTTTTCTTCACCGTTTGGTTGATTCAAAGTTACTTTTGTAAAGTCTCGAACCCAAAGGTCACGAATCCTTTGATGGAAATCCGGAAAACGTTTCTGACCAACTCGAACGATCGTCCTAAGTTTTTCCGATACATATCGAGAAATAACAGTTTTCATAATTTCTTGACGCGCTGTAATGTAAGACGGATGTATAAACATTGAAAAGTGTTGATTTTGTTGTTGTCTTTCAATTCTTGCGCAACAAGCGAGGAGAAACGCCATAATTGCCTTTTCAATAATATCTGGCAGCTCTGAGCGACCATCTAGAGCAGAAATGATTCTTGAGTCATCAGAAGAAATTTCTCGAATTGCATCTAAGCTGGGGCTTTCCCGGCTCTCGGGAGACAGGTCAGTTGGATTCATCCCTAAGCCAAATAGCTGTCGAGGGCCAACGTAGCCTGGAGGTTCAGGTAAACTGATTATAAAGTCTTTAGGATAGAGATCCTCCGCTTCATCTTTATTTATTAGTAGGTTTGCAAATGGAGTTGCAGTAAATCCAATATAAGAGCACTTTGGAAATATTTTGACGAGGTCCCTTTCTTTTTTATTAATTGCGCTCGGATCTATTTCATTACCATCTTCATCACGTCTGCCATAATTTGAATTTATAGTTGCCTGATCGGCTTCATCGTCAATAATTAGCACAGGGCATGTCTGTAGTGTCTCTGATCGAGCTCCCTCCAGCCATTCACAAAGCTGACGTAACCNNAAGGCAGGGAGTTCCGAAAGTGCAATCGGAGATCCGTTAATCCATCGGAGGAGAGAATCTAATACTTTTACATTTTTCTTAACTATTGCAAACTTTACTGTTTCTGCGCTCATATCATTTATAAGAGTTCCTTTAAAATCACCACTAGGTCCTGCGTGAGTCAATTTGATACAGGCGGGTGCTAGTGGGTGATTTTCAACACAAGGATAGTCGGTGTCAATTTCTGATTTGCCTATAATTTCTTGGTCCAACCGTCTTTGTGTCTGAGCTCTTAAGTCATTGTACAAACCTGCAAGGATTATAAAAAATTTGTAACCTCGATCAGCAGCTTTTGCGATAACTGAAGCCATGTTTGCTGTCTTTCCGCTTTGGATGTGGCCGAGCATGAGACCACGAGTAGCGAATAGGATTTGGCTTCTTGGATCAGGTAGCCTTTTTATAATTTCGTTCGAGTTTAGGTCGAGGGAATCGATTGCGGAACGGCTCCAACCTTGCCGATTGTTGTGAAGAAACGCTTTAAATGAGGAAAAAAAATATTCTGGGTTATCTCCGGCGTTTATGGAGCAATAGAGCAACTCGTTGCCGCTGGAGCCTACAAGAACATCGGGTGAGAGTATCTCAACTATTGGAGAAAAATAGGATTTTATCCACGGAACGAGTTCAGGTGGAACTTTTGCCTTCCCAATTGCATCATCGAGGGACAAACCATCATTATCCCGCAGATATTTGACCAGATGAATAAGAGCGTCAGCCGAGGGACGAGAGGTCATAGAAACTTCCTGATTTGCTTTTTAATTGATTCTAAAGGAATCTTTTTTGGATCAATCTGGTTCATGACTATACTCTCTAGTAGGCCTATCAACATGAGTATCATCTGCTTTAGCGCAGCATCTTTCCCGTTATTGTTGAAAGACGCTGAAAGTATGTGGTTCTGAGGAACAATAATTTTCCAGTATCCTGGCTTAGATCCCTTAGTAATAGCGAGACTTGACGTTCTAGCATTACTCGGAACCAGCGATACGGGGCCCACACTAACAGCCGATGAAGATGGTCCGGTTGATCTTGCAGGCGTGAACTTGTGGTTTTCAGACCCCGATGTCTTCCCGGTTGAGTCCTTTGATTTTCCTCGATAGCGTGTCTCAGCAGGCTTTATCCATTCCGTCACAAAGTTTTTAACTTCTTCTCGAATTTCGGCGGGAATTTTTGCTTTCATCTTTGTAATATTAATCCCAAAGGAATCATCCAAAGCAGCATTAAAGTCTATGGCAATCCGAAGTAACTTATGATGCTCCTCCACGCCTCTTAAATTGCTCCACCCCCCAGCCTGGATGAGCCTGTTGTTCCTGTAGTAGTAGAATCCTTGCTGAATATTCCAGTTTCGAGGGCCACTCGCATCCTTATGGGCGGATCTGGAGGAAAATTCCGCTTGTGACGGGAGAATGTACGGTTGAAAGATAACTTTGTGTTTCTGGCCTTTGAGTTCACCACTCGCAGAACGAATTGAAAATGTTTGTGGGCTAAGTCGTTTCGTGTGTTCCGTACGGCAAAATGGATCCCATGGGATCAGGACATTACCACCGACCGAAATCGTTAGTTTCTCAGCCTCTTTAACGCTTCCATCCATAAATCGATGAAAAACCATTTTTAGATGCTCTGAAATCTCGGAGATGAGAGTTGCTACCTGTCCCTCGCTTGTTCTTTGATCATCAGACTCAAGAAGGGGCAAATACTCATGAAGATTCGACCATATGACGACGGTACCTCCCTTACTCTCTTCAGACACGTTTTCATTTATTACAGCGCGCATCCACTGCGGTAGGTCACCAAGATCTGGGGTTAGGAGGTCCCAATCATCAGTCTTATTAATATGTGCAACGTCCCATTGGTTTATCGTGACACGCGATCGTTTGCCAGTAGTTTTCTTCGGTTTGGATGCGACGGTCAACAATCCACATTGACTTAGCGATGCCGTCTTGAGACCTAAGCCATATTTTCCCAAATCGTCAATACTATAGTCTTTGTGACTCCCAAATCGCATCGCTTCCCATAAATCATCCGAGTGCATTCCAGATCCATTATCAGCTAATATGATATGAGCTGGTGTGGTACCTGCTTTTGAAAAGACCTCAATCGTGACCTTGGACGAATTGGCATTAATGCTATTATCAACAATATCGGCAATTGCTGTTTTTGTTTCGTAACCTAAATCTCTCAAACTCTCAATCAATCTGCGAGCACCGGGTGGTGCTTTAACAGCTTTAGGTTTCATACGTTTTCTCACCCGAATAAAGTTTATCTTTAGTTGACTGGGCCTGTTTTCGATTTAATACTTGGCGCTTCAATTCACGTGCTATAACTTCAGCGACCATCGGTGCAACCGCGTTACCTATCAATTTAAACTTTGATCCCATAGAACCAGCAAAGTAGAAGGAGTCTGGAAAAGATTGAATTCGAGCTGCCTCTCGTACCGAGATTGTTCTGTTTTGCGAGGGGTGTATGTGTGAGTAACAATCGCGACTAAGATGGGCCGTGATGCACCCACTTGGCTTAGCCCAACTAAGCTTTCTATATTTGTCCTCAAATATATCGTCACGATAACGTTTTAGTCGTTTCGGAAGATCTCGATACCAACCACCTTGCTTCATTATTTTGAAAGCCTCAAGATCTTGCTCGTTGTGTTTTCGACATACGTGATCAAAGATAGTCTCTGGATTAGCATCCCTGCGCATTCTTTTTGCATAAGAAGAAATGTCTGGAGACCAAGAATAGGGTCTTATCCACTCCTTTGTCCCATGTCTTATTATGGGAAGATCCGAAATTGCATCTCGTACGTTATTTAGTGGAAATAATCTTGTTCCGTCAGATTTAGTCGTTTTAGGAAATTCAAATCTAACGTTTAAATCTTTCCTTATACCGACGAAGAACAGTCGATCACGAAACTGAGGAACCCCATAGGAAGATGCGTTAATGCGAGACCAAGTCACATTGTAACCAGCCTCATTTAGGCCCTCAGCAACTTTGTCAGCGACGTTGATCCCTGCATGTGAAAGCATCCCAGCTACATTTTCCATAACTGTAATTTTTGGTTGAAAATGACTTACGAAGTTTAGGAAGTTTTGATACAACTTGTTTCTTGGATCTTCCTTTGGCTTAGCCCCATGTTTTTCAAAGAGTGATCGGAGTTTTCCACGTCCGACCATACTCCAGCCTTGACAAGGTGGCCCACCGATTATGACATCGAAACCATTAGGATGGTTTTTTACCTTTAAATGATAGTCAAGATCATCGGGTGTAAATTTTGAAAGATCTTTTTCGAGAACTAGAGTACCTAGGTGAGCGTAGTTAGCGATGAGAGATTCTACAGCCAATGAATCGAAATCAAGGGCAACAGAGGTTTGAAACCCTGCCCAATGGAATCCTAAACTGAAACCACCAGCCCCGGCAAACAAATCTAGAACACGCGGCCTCAAGGAATCCCTTTTAGAGTTCGTCAAGCCCACTCCCGATGATAACTAGTTACGGTGATATATTAATTTTAGTGGTTTTTAGTAATAAGTCGAGGGCACGTCAATTTTAAAAAAGACAAGAAATGGCAAGAAGAACCATTAGTCCTGGAGGGGAAGGGTATAGTTAATTTTGAAGTCGCTTTCCAATGAAGCGATTCAATCTATTATTACCCTTTCTATCTCATCTAGACTTATTTCGTCAGACCGTCGATCATATAGCTTCGTTGTGCGTGGAGATTCATGAGCAGCAATACGTTGAGCATTTTCAATAGTTCCACCGTGCATCAGATATGCAGTGATACCCGTGGCTCGAAATGTATGACAGGAGATCCCCTCATTAACTCCGGCTTTCTTAGCACGACGCTGTATCATGTCGATAGCATCATAGCGACTAAGGGACTTTTGTTTTAAGATCTGACTTCTTCCTTGGGTGGAGCGAAAGAGTGGTCCGTTCTTGTCATTTTTGATTCCCGACAAGTTCAAGTAATGCTCCATGTACTCCTCTGCCTTATGATGCACGGGGACTTCGTGATACTTTCCGCCTTTTTCATGAAGGCGAATCCAGTAGCGGCGGCCATTAAGATAGTAGTCAGAAACGTTCATTGAAAGAACAGCACTTACACGGGCAAAGCTGTAGATCATTATTCCAACGAGAGCCTTGTCTCGCGCACCGATCACAGTGTTAGCGTCTATTGAGTCGAGAAGGGTTCTTGCATCTTCTCCCGATAGCACGGGGGTCTTGCCTTTTTTAATGACGTACTTCGGTCCCCTTACTGAGCTTGCTGGGTTTGCTGGAATCACTTGGCCGGTGACTAGGTAATCAAAGAGCATTTTTATAGCTGCAAGATGCTGTTTTATCGTTGGAGCCGATTCTTGATGCGTCTCAACGTAGGCAGCAACATGAAACGGTTTTACTTCAAGAAGTGAGAGTTCGTTTCGCTCGCACCAGTCGAAGAATCTTTTGACTGCATGAAGGTAGGCTTTTCTGGTGTTCCTGTTCCTGATTTCGGCGGTAAAAAACTCGACATACCGCCAAGAGCACTTTTCGCCTTCTTTATAGATGAGGGTTGGAACTAAAAGAGCTTCGGAGGATGCCTCAAAGTTGATCAGATCCACGCTTTTTAACCCCTGGAGAATTTAAGGGTTATTATGCCACATAACGTCCTTTATGTGGCATAAAACGGCGGGTTTTTCGGTGGGCTTCAGTTTAACCTCCATTTATCCGATTAATGCATATAGATTCGTTTATTTCGAGTAGTTGCATTTAATGCATACACCTGATATTCTTAGAAACAAGATGGAAGGAGAGGTGAGAAATGGGAGCACTTAGAAAATACCAACCGAGTCCAAAAGACAAAGAGGTCTTAGCTATGTTTCTAAAACATAGAAAAGAGATGTCAAAGGAGTTGGCTGATCTTCTTGTCTCCGTAGCAAAAACAGAGGAGCCGTTTTTTTTCTTTCTTGGAGCAAGGGAGTTTTCAACTCAAGAGGCCGCAGACATATTAAATGTTTCAAGGCCTTTCATGATTATGCTTCTTAAGGAAGGTAAAATTGAGTTTCGAAAAGTTGGTAAACACCGACGTGTAAACGCCGCTTCTCTCATGTCTTATAAAAGAAAGTTGGAAGAAGATAATGCCAAGATTCTAGACGAGCTCACATCTATTGCTCAGCAACATAACCTCGGCTATTAACCATGCGACTAGTAGCACTTCTGGATGCTTGTGTACTCTATCCTTACCATCTTAGAGACTTTTTGATCCGTCTGTTCATCACAGGCGATTTGTATCAAGCTCATTGGTCTGAGGACATCCACGAAGAATGGACAAGAAACTTGATACAAAACCGACCAGATCTTGATCGAAAAGCGCTTACTAGAACAGTCGAGCTGATGAACCGTCTTCCGGGCACTCTAGTAAGAAAACAAGAATATGCCAACCGAATCGAAAAACTTAGCTTACCAGATCCCAACGATAGACATGTACTCGCTGCTGCGATTGCTTGCAAAGCCGACTATATCGTCACTTTTAATTTGAAGGATTTTCCGAAAAAAATATTGCAGGCCAATAATATTCAGCCCCTCAATCCTGA
This sequence comes from Deltaproteobacteria bacterium, assembly GCA_003136475.1. Taxonomy (GTDB): domain Bacteria; phylum Bdellovibrionota_B; class Oligoflexia; order Oligoflexales; family Bog-1112; genus BOG-1112. Next base: position 1,496 of record PLEQ01000436.1, on the reverse strand, counting down.
CGACTTTGTTGCTAAGTTGATGGCGATCTCAAAAAGTAAGGTCCTATTATCTATGCAGCAGCAGATTACTTCAATAAAAAATCCGCCGATGACTTTTTTACAACTGAAAGAAAAATTGTCAGAGCTTGGACTAAAAAATTCAATGAAGTTGGTTTCCTAAATCCGAAGTAACACTGAGGCAAATCAACTTGGTAAATTTCTCGTCTCATTTGTTAGTCAAATCGGCAAATCGATCTTGAACCACCTATCGGAGCCGCTTTCGCAGCTAATTTTACCGTTATGCAAGGTGATGAATTTCTTTGCGATTGAGAACCCAAGGCCAGTTCCGTCAGGCTTTCAGCTTATAGGAAATGAGAGAGTTCATATTCAAGAGTACATGACTGGCTCAAGCGCATATAGCCTGTTTCGCTAACGCACCTATTACCTTGTAATTGAATTTTTGAGTGATCAAAATTTTGTATGTGCTAAGCCCCAGGAAAAGCAGACATGACGGACCCCATGATCATTCTTCACGAGAGACTCTTTTTTCCCACCAAACTTGGAATAGAATTCCAACGCTTTCATGTTTTCAGCAGCAACCCAAAGATAGATGTTTTTAGCTCCCCGAGTGCGACAGAATTCAAAGGCTGAAGACATAAGGACCTTTCCAATTCCTTGCTTATGAAATTTTTTAAGGACATAGATAGCCATGAGTTCTGCATCAAATCCAAGCTTGTCGCGAGGATCAATACTTGCCACTACAAAACCAGCGAGCTCATTATCGATTTTTGCAAGCAGCACAAACAGAGAAGGATCTTTTTTGTCCAGAGTTTCTTGCCAGCTTTTTAAACGACTTTCAAAAGTATTACCTTTTAAAACTTCACTGGGCATATAGGAAGAATAGGTCTCATTCCAAGCCGCAATGTGAAGACGGGTTAGATTTTCGACATCTTCTTGTTGGAGTTCAAATAGTTCAATAGTCATTGACTAACCCTAATATTCTTTCGGAAAAGACTAAATTTCAATTTCTAAACCACGATTATATTGGATTTTCTTCGCGTTGTTCTGTTCCGTAGGAGCAGAATTCTGCTTCAAAACAGCTACCCGCTTATTGAGGTCATCGACCCATTTTTGCTTAGGAAGACTCGGTAAGTAATCTAACGCGTTCTCCTGGTTCACATTCTTCAAAACTCTCTTGGCAAGTTCATCCTTGCTGTCCGTAACGATGCTAACCTCATATTTAGCACGTGATAACGTTACATACCAAGACTGACGGCTGCTCGAAGATTCCATTAAACTAATGACTCTATCTTTGGTCATACTTTGAGATGAGTAGCTAGTTACAGCCCAAGCATAATCAAGATGTTGTGGATCTTTTAGAGAGATCGTAGATTCTTCCCCGTTCTTAGCTTTCAACACAGCAGCATTAGTGTTTACACTTTTTACTGTTAGCTCTTCACGGTTAATATGACCGTCACGATTGATGCGCCACTGCATGCGTATTCCGTTGAATCCGG
>PLEQ01000372.1 GCA_003136475.1 Deltaproteobacteria bacterium | reverse complement strand
ACAATTTGTAGACAACTCTAATGTATGAACGCATCAACAATTCAAGGTGAATGGAATATTATCAAAGGCACCATCAAGTCAAAATGGGCCAAATTTAACGATAATGACCTCGAAGAACTTCAAGGTGATTTGAATATCCTTGAAGGGAAANNAAAAGAAGAAGCAAAAAATCGATTTGAAGAATTTAAAACGTCGCTATCTGGAGCAGCTGCAGACATAAAGAAAGATCTCAAAATCATTCAAAGCAAACTGTAAGCTGAGCCAGTTAGTTCCAGTTGGAAGTATAAATGCATTAAATGAGAGGATGAGAATGAAGAGTCTATCAAAAATACTAATAAGTATGATATTTATTTCTTTGACAACCAATTGTACTAAAAACCAAGCTGAGGATGCTAAGGAAGGCGTTCAAAACACAATTAAAGAATATAAAATTATGGGAATCTGGGAATCTACCTGCCAGAAAAGCAAAGTACTTGGTCTTTCTATGAGAGAGTTTTATAAATTTTCTGGAAATGGACTTGTGAAAGCTACCGAGCTATATGCGACTGAGGATTGCAAAAATTCGTCTGCTAGAATCCAGTACGAAGGAAAATTCCAAATCTCAGATAAAAATCACCTAGGTGAAAACTCGCGCTACATTGATCTCGACTATCAGAAAGTCTACATTACGCCCCTCTCCAAAAGTGGAACATCACTCCTAAAAAAACTTAGTTTCTGTGATGTATCAGAGTGGACCTTAGATACTAAAGTCAATTTGACCGGAACCAGCAACAGACCAACGTGTCCAATTGAACATACTCCTCAGAAAATCTATGATATTACAAAAATTGAAGATTCAAAGCTCTATTTCGGAGCAGGAAAGAGTAAAATGGATCTTGCGAGCCGCCCCATGGAGCTCAACAAGGATGTATTCTTCACAGAGTCTCACCAGAGATTAGACTAGTAAATCCTGACCGTACGAGACTTGCAAACGATTGCAGTTTAAAAATTGAGCTGCTTCCCCGCGAAATTGTTGAACAGCAGCTGGCGAACTAAACTTAAAATTTCCTCATCGAATTTTTACACCATTTCTCACTTTGTTTGCTTTCTTGTCATAGGTTTTCAACGACACCCCCTCCTGCAAGAGAGCTGTTATCGAGGCCAATACTTACTTGAACCGAGTAAAAAGGAGGCACCTTTCTCATACGTCCCTCATTTGCGGTTAAAAGAAGAACCTGAGTCCAAGCCCACCATTCAAGCCAAGGTCAATGCCAGGTACAAAATAGACGAGAGGAACAAGCTCTGCGAATACCTCTATCGGAGATTTAGAAATCGGTAAGGCGACACCCAATGGAATGCGTACCGCAAGGCTAAAACGAGCATCGTTGTTGGAGATACTTTTTTTATGATTGGAGGCATAAAATGCAAGCGAAGCTCCAAGCCCCCAATAGGGAACAAGCATCAGATGTTCCTTCGCACTCGACTGAAATGTTCCCGGATAAAGAAAAAGATAGTCACTAAAAAGCTGTACAGAATGTCCGAAAGAATATCCGAAACCAAAATCATAAGCATTGCTCGGGGAAAGTCGATATTTTGCCGACAGCGCAGTCGGCTCCCCAAGAATGACCCCAAGCCCCCAACCTTTGAGATCTGTCTCCGCTCGAGCCTGTACCGGCAATGTATATAACCACGAAAAGAAGGCCACGAGGCTGAAAAAAGCCAACGCCTTAGCTACAGAAATTTTACCGCTCATACTTTCTCCCAATGTAATTCAGGGACGTGTGACCTAAGCCAATCTGATTCAGCCCATTCGAATCGGGTTAGCTCGCACCTCCCCTTTTTATACTATATACTACCGCCAAACCCAATTGTATTATATGCAAAATATTCGTTGAATTTCAGATAGTAAACCTCTGTATTCGTGGCCTTTGGTCTGCGGATTGTTAGGCACAATTATCAGAGACCATCATGCTGTCGAATTTCGACCAAATAAATTATGAAGATCGGTGCTGTGGTCTCTCTTCCCTTTGTTGCGCATTACTTTCCCCTTTCAATAATTTGAAATAATCATTTTAGAAAATTCGACTTGAGATAGCATTAGGCTCTTAGATAGGCGGCCGACCTCGCAGCGCGTTGGCTAGGACGGAAATCACAAGCGCTATTAAGAAGAATACGAACAAGAACTGTGAAATCGATGCTGCTGCGCCAGCAACACCACCAAAGCCCAAGAATCCAGAAACCACCGCCAGTAAAAAGAAGAGGAATGCATAGTAAAGCATAACGAGCTCGCTCCCATAAGTTTTCAATCCGTACTACCTAAAGCAAGCGCTGTGCCAATTTCCTTCAGCGACATATGGCGACATCGCTAAGGCCAACTGGCACATCCAGCACGCTTCAAATGCCTGATAAGGAGATTTACGTCATTAGAAGTACCAAATTGAGACAGAGAGTACTCAATTGAGACAAAAGGATGCAGCCAAACGACGCTCCCCCTGCCAAAAGGCAAAATTCCCAACGAAATTTGTGGCATGAATTGTGCGTAACTGAAAGGTGCCACTTCATTTTGAAGTTAGCTGGCTCCTGTGGACTAACAGAAGCCTTATCTTCCCATCTTTAGGAGAGTTTGCATGTCACAATTTAGAAAACGCCTGATGCAATCGCGATCGGTACTTGCTTACGCTTTGCTCTCGAGTGCATTTTGCATCTCTAGCTGTAGTCATCTACCAGTCACTACCTTTCCAACCACAGCAATTCCTGAAGAAGAAATCAACCGATTGGAAGCAGATCAACAAAACGCTCTAGCACGCCAGATCGATATACTCGCACCAACTTACTTTCATCAATCGGTCCTGGATCTCCAAAAGGCCAAAAGCGAGCGTAGTGAAAATATCGAGAACAAAAACATTCTATCCAGAGTCGCCGAAGGGCGGGCACAATTGGCTAAGGCTAACGAAATTGGCGAAGTTTCTCGGCTTGCGTTAGATGATGTTATGAAAGCACGAACGGAGGCGCAAGCCGTCGAAGTAGAGAAATACCGATCTAAGGAGTTTGCTCATGCCGATCAAAAACTTAAAACCTTCACTAAGGAGATTGAGGACGGCAATTTAAAGATCGCAGAGGCGGGCCGTACCAAGCTCAAGGAAGTCTACCTTGCTCTCGAGTTAGCATCTATCAAAGAGAAGAATTTAGCCACTCCCCAAGCGACGATAAACAATGCTGTCAAAGAAGGGGCTGAGAAAAACTCGCCAAGGTCGCTAGCNNGGAGCACGCAAAGATTTGACAGACCTTGCAGCTTTCATTACCAGCAATCGCCATGATAACGAGAGGATTCAAGTTCTTGCGAACGCCGCACGGACGAGCGCTGAACACTTGCTGGTTGTCAATCGTGCTGCCAAAGTTTCAGAAAACAAAGATTCAGAGGCCATAGTACTGGAAATGGGTGTCCTTTCCATAGTAGAAAAA
>PLEQ01000125.1 GCA_003136475.1 Deltaproteobacteria bacterium | reverse complement strand
TCAGCAGGGGTGGCAACGGAAATCACTTTGAGGCCGGGAATGTTCGTTAAGAGGGGATCGACGTTTTGGGAATGTTGGGCCGAGAGCATGTGGGCAGCACCGTTGGGGCCACGAAAAACGATCGGGATGGGGAATTGTCCACCGGACATATAATTCATTTTGGCAGCATGGTTGATGATTTGGTCAAAGGCTTGAATACCAAAGTTCCATGTCATCATCTCGATGATCGGGCGCAGACCAGCCATCGCAGCTCCGATACCGAGCCCAGCAAAACCACCCTCCGAAATGGGTGAGTCGATGACACGGTCGGGACCGAAAGTTTTTAAGAGGCCTTTCGAAACTTTGTAAGCACCATCATATTCCGCAACTTCTTCGCCCATCAGGAAAACCGTCGGATCTCTCTCCATCTCCTCGGCCATGGCTTCACAGAGTGCTTCACGAAATGTTAACGTTTTCATATTTCACCCGTCCCTAGCGATCTTCAGCAAAAACATGTTTCCACGCTTCTTCATTGTCCGGTTGTGGCGACTCATCGGCAAAACGCTCGGCTTCTTTCACAGCCTCCCGAGCTGCCTTGTCCCATTCCTGCAGTTTGGTGTCATCAGCGAATTGCTTCTTAAGCAGATCGTTTTTCATTTGCAGGAGCGGATCGCTCTGCAGATACGTTTCAACTTCGTCCTTGGTGCGGTAGGTTGCAGGATCGGAAACTGAGTGACCTTTGTAGCGGTAGGTATTCACTTCCAAGAGATAAGGTTGGCGATCGGTACGCATCGCTTCGATAATGGTTTTCATATGCGTATAACAGGTGAGAACATTCATGCCATCGATCATCGAGTGTTTCATGTCGAAGGCCAGGGCGCGTTTGTACAAGTGATCGATGCTGGTGGTGCGACGGATGGCAGTGCCCATGCCATACTGATTATTCTCAATCAGGAAAAGCACCGGTAGCTTCCACGTGGCGGCCATATTCATGGCTTCAAAGACCTGACCCTGATTCATCGCAGCGTCACCGAGCAGACAGACTACGATGGAATCTTCGTGATTGTATTGGATTTTAAAAGCGATACCGCTTGCCAAGGGCGCTTGACCGCCGACGATGCCGTGGCCACCTAAAAAGCGATGCTCTTTGCTGAACATGTGCATGGAGCCGCCTTTGCCGCGCGAGCACCCGGTGACTTTGCCAAAGAGTTCAGCCATCACCTCTTGGGCGGGAATGCCTTTGGCGATCGCGAGTGTGTGAGAACGATAACCCGAGATGATATAGTCATCAGAGCGGAGGGCGTGTTGAAGGCCAACGCAGACCGCTTCTTGGCCGATGTGTAAGTGACAGAAGCCGGAAAATTTTTGCTGAGTATAAGCAAGGTTGACGCGTTCTTCGAAGCGTCGGTAGAAGAGCATATCGCAGTAGAAGCGGATCATCTGTTCGCGATCGATCGCAGTGTTCTGCTCGATTTTCTTGTCTTTTTGCGCTCTCATCGTTCTCACCTTTAACATCAAGGGCCCCCCACCTGTTTCATCACAATGCAAGCATTTGTACCGCCGAAGCCAAAGGAGTTGGAAATACCAACGCGGATGGCTGCTTTACGGGCCTCATTTGGAATATAGTCCAGCGGGCATTCAGGGCCCGATTCGTTTAAGTTTGCCGTGGGAGGCATGATCTTTTCATGAATAGACTTAGCAAGAAAGACTGCCTCAATCCCTCCAGCTGCGCCTAAACAGTGACCTGTCACCCCTTTCGTGGAGGAGATGGCAAGTTTTCTGGCGTGATCCCCAAACACCGCCATGATCGCTTCCGACTCGCACATATCGTTGTAGTAAGTCGAAGTGCCATGAGCGTTGATATAGTCGACCGCGCTCGGTAACAGAGCTGCCGATTTCAGAGCAGCCGCCATACAACGTGCAGCACCCTCACCATGGGGCGAGGGCGCTGTGATGTGATAAGCATCAGCCGACATTCCGTAGCCGCAAACTTCGGCATAAATCTTGGCCCCACGCGCCTTGGCGTGCTCATATTCCTCAAGTACGACCAAGCCGGAACCCTCTCCCACCACAAAGCCATCACGATCCTTATCGAAAGGTCGGGACGCAATTTTAGGATTCAAATTATTACGACTTAAAACCTTCATATTCCCAAAGCCATAGACCCCGAGTTCGCAAATTGCGGCTTCGCTCCCCCCACACAACATGACATCGGCCATTCCACCTCGAATATAGAGGAAACCCTCGCCGACCGCATGCGTCCCGCTTGAACAGGCGGTTGTCGGGCAGATATTTGGACCCTTCAAATTATTCGCAGTAGCCACAATCCCTGCCGCCATGTTGGTGATAACATAGGGAATAAAGAAAGGACTGACCTTTTTCGGGCCACCCTCATGCATAGCTATGGCAGTGGAACTCATATCTTCGATAGAGCCGATGCCCACTCCAATCGCGCAGCCAAAGCGGGTGGTGTCGCCCTCGAGATTGAGTCCGGAGTCGCGCATGGCCTCTTTTGCTGCAGCGATGGCTAATTGGATAAAGCGGGTCGTCTTGCGTGCCTCTTTGGCATCGAGATAAAGGGAGGGATCAAAACCTTTGACCTCAGCTGCAATTTGCACTGAGTACTGAGAGGCGTCGAATAGAGTGATTTTGTCGACACCCGACTGGCCCTGGAGCACGTTTTCCCAGGATTTGGTGACATCCAAGCCCACCGGTGAAACCATCCCTAACCCGGTAACCACGACTCTTCGCATTTTACTAGCCTCCGTCTATCTAAAGGGTGCTACAGGTCGACATCCCCTCTTGTGCATCAAGAGGGAGCCTGCTTCGTGACTTTTCTCAACAACACTAGACTTCATCGTTTCCATGAAGCTTTTAAAGGAATTTTTACTATCTGCCAATCAGCGGGAAATTCTTTGGTGAAAGAATGTTCTCGGAGATCGGTAAGCGGTTTTTTTGATAAAATAAAAATCCAGCAAGAATGGCAAAAATACCCAGAGGAAGCGAGGCGGCTAGGATCGCACCCAGGAAGCCTTGTTCCGCGAGCCACCGAAAGCCGACGATGGTGATGAGCGACGCCATCGTCGCAAGGATCGCGAGAAAGTAGCTCCAGTTCCGCTGTTGGCGCGCATCATGAATGCCTAAGATCATGCCCAAGAGAGCAAAGAGAAAGACGATCAGCGGATTGAGCAGCCGCGAGTAAAGAAGATAGCGCGCGCGCAAAAACTGGCCATCGTCCTGCTTGCTAGCGTCTTTTTCGAGATTTTTGACGAAATTATAGAGTCGAACAATNNACCCGCAGGAGATCGAGGTCGGCACGATCAAACTGCAAAGTCGTCACTTCGTTCGTGTTCTCATCCAAGGAGTAAGACATTCCATCATGCAGGATCATATGGAGGAAGCCATCCTTAACGGAGCCAGTGATTTCAGCACGCATGGCTGTGAGTACGAAGTCGCTTTCCTTGCTCTCGCGCATGGGGGCAATGAGCACCTTCTCGTAGTGGACGCGGTCTTTGGCGATTTTCTCGGTGTAAAAAATATATCCGAGAAAATTATCGACAAAAGTCCCTTCCTGAATTTTTAAGCGCACAATGTTGTCGATTTCCGTTTTGGTCTTGCGAAATAAAAAACGATCGAATTCTCTGCGCCCCCAAGCTTCCAAACTGGTCGACGCAACCAGCGCGGCCAGGAAAATCACACTGGCTACAAAAAATATCGGACCAACCGCACGGCGCAGGCTCATGCCAGAGCTCAAAAGGACCGTATATTCGTTGTCCGCACTCAAGCGCATGAACGCAAGCATCGTGCCAAAAAGAAAAGACACGGGGATCATGAGCGAGAGGAAAGGTGCTATAATAAAGAGAAACGGCAACAGGATGTTTTCCCAACTAAAGCCAAAAGCCATGAGCACATCGGATAAGCGCAGGAGTTGGGAAATAAAAATCACCGAACAGAAAATAACCAGAATGAAAATGAACTGGGGTGTTATTTCCTTAATCATGTATGAGGAAATAATTCTAATAAAGAAAACCTCTTTTTTGCTTTGACATCAAAACTTTTTAGATTTTATCTTAATAAGACAAAATCACAAAAGTGTAAACATATGAAGAAATTCGCCCGGTTTTCTTTTTTCGTACTCGGTGTCGGCCTCTCAGGTACTTCTCTCATGCCTTTGCAGGGGGTCACCAAGACGCTAAAGGACATCGTTCGCTCGCCTATCGCACTGCCCTTGGAATTACCGGAAGTCATCGATGAGAACCAGGCTATATTTTTGCCGGTGGCGGACGGTCAGCGCGTGCTGACAACCCTTGATCCCCGTCTGCAGAAAGCTCTCCAGGATTTCATCAAGAAACAGGATAATCCCATCGCCTCGGTTGTGGTGGTCGAAGTGAAAACCGGACGTATTTTGGCTCTTGCCCAAGGCCGGGAACCTCGCAAGTGGGGGGCCACGGTGCACACCGGCTTGTATCCGGGATTTCCCGCAGCGTCCATTTTCAAACTCGTACCGACCTCAGCCGCCCTTCAGGTTGTACACATCGACCCCACAAGCAATCTGAGTGCCAACGACGGCTGCTCCAATGTCAATCCGCACGGTTTGTGGATGTATAATTTTTCACCTGGCAAGACCGATGGCATGAGCTTAGAGAACGCTTTCGCGCATTCCTGTAATAGCTTTTTTGCAAAGCTCGCTCTGCAGTATGTGGGTATGGGACTCATCTCGCAATTTGCGGACAAGTTTGGCTGGGGGCATCCTATTCCCGCAGATTTTTACATTCCGCTCAGCCCTATCGACCTACCGCTTGCTGGAGCGTCGAATATTCAAACCGTCGGCCGCTTTGCCGCTGGCTTCGGCCGAGTCGGTCTGAGCCCGGTGCATGCGGCTTGGTTTAATTTGCTGATTGCGAACAAAGGCCAGCCCCAACCCCTGCGCATTACGACTTCTCCGAACGTGATTTTGACCAGCGAGATTCGTTCCCATACCGGGCTCGACGAAGCGACCAGTTGGAAAATTAGACAAATTATGCACAAGACGGTCGTCTCAGGCACAGCGCGTGGTGTCTTTCATCGCAAGCGCTATCGTAAAATTATGCCCTTCGTGGGCGGTAAGACCGGCACTTTGACTTCTCAGGAACTCAAAGCGCAGGTCACCTGGTTCGCTGGCCTCATGCCCTATGAAAATCCGGAAGTGATCGTCAGCTCTGTTGTGGTACTGGATGGTGACAAGTGGCGCATTCGGGGACCTGATTTGGCAGCCGAAGCTTTCTACCAGTGGCTCCTACTAAAAAATGACGAAGAGCCGAAGCTTCGCCTACAATCCCTCTCGGAACCGCCTCGAAAGGGACTTTGATGATGAAGAAGGGTGCGTTCACGTCCTAAGATCATCGCGCTTTTGGGCCAGGCTGAATTCTGTGTTTGTAGGAAAGAAAGGAACTGCTGTGGAATCGTTTCGGGATGCGCTCCTCGCTAAAAAGGTTCTGCTGTTTGATGGTGCTATCGGAACGGAGCTTTACAAACGCGGCATCTTCATCAATCGCTGCTTCGAAGACGCCAATCTCTCCAACCAAGACATGGTTTTGGACCTCCACAAAGAATATGTCAAAGCCGGGGCCAATCTCATCACCACCAATAGTTGGGGCGCGAACCGCCGCAAATTGCGTGAACATAATCTCGATAACAAACTCAAACTTATCAATGCCCGAGCCGTCGAACTTGCGCGCAAAGCCACGCAAGGCAACGCGTATGTTGCCGGCAGCATTGGCCCCTTAGGCGTACGTATCGAGCCGTTCGGACCAACTTCTTTTCAAGAAACCCAGGAGATTTTTTCTGAGCAAATCGCAGCCTTGGTGGAAGCCGGTGTCGATCTGATTAGCATGGAAACCTTTTCAGACCTCTCGGAATTGCACCAAGCTATTCTCGCAAGTCGGCAGCTGGCACCAGATTTGCCGATCATTGCCCACGTGACGATCACGACCGAGGGTNNGAGGGTTTCTCACCCCTAGGAACTCCCGCACTGTGGATGCTGCAAAAACTGCAAGAATGGGACACCGATGTCATTGGGTTGAATTGCTCGGTGGGACCACAACCCATGTTGACGTGTATCGAGAAAATCCGATCCCATCTCACAAAGCCGATCTGTCTGCAACCCAACGCGGGTTTACCCAAAGGAGTTGACGGTCGCCAGATGTATATGAGCACACCGGAATACATGGGGCATTTTGCTAAAGAATTTCTGCAAATTGGCATACAGATTGTGGGGGGCTGCTGTGGAACGTCCCCCGACCACACCCGAGCCATGGCCAATGCCATCCGCTACTCACGAGCTATTCAAAGTTCTGCAGCAAGCTTAAGTACGGCGCAGCCTGCGCTGCCTTCGGAAAATATCGAACAGAAACGCGTCCCGCTTGCTGAAAAATCAGCTTGGGCTCGCAAAATCGCGGCCGGTGAGCCCGTTTGCTCCATCGAACTCCTCCCACCCTCCGGTATCGACCCCTCTGCCATCATCGAACGTTCCAAACTCATCAAGCAAGCTGGCGTGGACGCGATCAATATTCCAGATGGACCCCGCGCGAGTGCACGCATGAGCGCTATTTTAACAGCGGTGATGATCGAGCAGCAGGCCGGCATCGAAACTGTTCTGCACTACACGTGCCGCGACCG
>PLEQ01000041.1 GCA_003136475.1 Deltaproteobacteria bacterium | reverse complement strand
GAGCAGAAGTTTCCGCTCTCAAGCATTATATGTTCTAAAGACTTTATTGCTCTCGAATTATTTGCAAAAAGAGCGGGTCAATCTCTTGCCGCAAGGGTTAAAGAGCAAGGTGTTACGATCATAAACATATCAGGAGGTGATGATCGACGTAGTACCCACGAATATTTTAAAAATCTCTGTAACTTTGAACCCTACGCTTCGGAAGTTAATGAATACCTTATAGCTATGCAATCTTTNNCTCTCATCCTACAAGCAGCTACAGAGTCCCAATCTCCAAACATAGAAAAAGACTATCCTATAGATTGTGACACAAGTTTGATGAAAACCCGTTTGCGGGTTAGTTCCCTATATGATCATTCTAGCTATTCGATTTCCAAAGGAGGAACCAATGCTTCTTTGGTCCCTTTTGGAATGGAAACCCGTAAATACTACAGTAGCTCAAAATGCACCGATGTTTATGTAAGTTGGGGAAAAAATCATCGATGGCAGGCTCAGTACCCTCTCTATATTACAGGAAGCGGTCTTAATTTTGTAGAATCCACATTCTCCTGTTCCTCCTTTATTACACCAGTTTTAAGTGCATTTGTGGCTGAAAAACAAAGCAGTGGAGAATGGAAGGGCCTCAAAGCTGAGGAGCAGANNAGCTCTTCATCCTTTAAAATATCGTCAATTCGAAGCGTATCGATTAAAAATATTGGAGTGAAATTATGAAAGCAGCTAAGTTTCTAGGTCTACTCTCTTTTGTGTTTCTGTCACTTCCCTGTCAGGCTATCGAGTACAAATTCGGTTCCAACTGGGTGGAGTATTCCTTTTCAACTAAGAACCTTGAGGGTATCACTCGTGGCGCTGCTGTTGAGTTTAGAGATGGTTGGGGACATCGTGAAAGTGCTTACTTTTCCTATAAGTGTCTCTTTGATACAAAAGCTATAAGTTTCGATATGGGATCTCATTTAAATGTAGCAATTTCATTTTATGGAGCTCAGTTCCTTCATGTGACATGCCCTCTTAAAATTGCCGAAAATGTCATATTTGTTGCAACTCTCCGGTGGAAAGAGAATNNGCTTCAGAAAGTGATCATGTAGTTTTTCTAGAAAGCAGTCCCCTTTCTAAAATCATTTTTCCTCAAATAGACTTTCCTGAAGGTGCTGACGACCTAACTCTTTCTGTATGCTACGTGCCCGATAGTACCGCGCTCTCATTTTATGACATAAAAATGAGAGTGGCGAAAGAACTAGTTCCTGCAACCAACGAGTAAGCTCCGATGAAAAAAAACATGACATTCGTATGTGTTGGTTTGTTTGCACTTGCCCTGTTTATTGTAATTTGGTCGTTCTATAGGGATGGAAAGCAGGATCTCAGTCATGAGACGATCCTAACCGCGAATCAGAATCTTCAAAATCTTGCAGATCATAATAGAAAGCGTCTTTCTTCGGCTCTTACTGAGACTTTAGAGTTTAGTGAAATCAAGAAAGGAATATCCCAGGAATTGCTTGAGATCCAAACAACATTCAAAGTGCTTCACGAGCACAGAGACTTTTTTAATATCGAAATACTAAGAGAGGAAATCTTTGCGGAGCTAAGCCATAAAAAAGCACTTATTTCTAAAGTGGAAAGTACCCTTTCAGATCACTCTAAAGCAGTGGAATGGTTTGCAGAGGACCAAGCTATCATACGAGTTTTAGGCATCCAATTTCTTAGCTATTTGCATCGCAATGGCATTGAAGAACCATTGAAAAATTCTATTCATGGAATTCTAGGTCACTTGAAAAACAGCGTTGATGAAACCTATAAAGGGCAATTCCTCGATGCAGAAGATCTCATCATGCACTTGAGTTCTAATTTAGGAAAGCAGGCTATCGGAGTGGTACCCACCCCTTCTCTCGAGAATCTTATCGAAACTCTTATCGAAGAATTCAAGATTGACGAACTTGAATTCGAAAGCGAGTCTGCACGCGAACTTGTCGTATCCGTTGGAAAAGGGATGGCATTAGGTTTGAGAGGAAAATACTCCTTGGAGGAAATCAGTAAAATTTTGATACGTCATTTCCCTAAATCATTCAGTTAAACTTAAGAAAAGGATATCTCTCGCTGTGTTAAAAAAATATGTTTTCATTCTGCTTTTACAAGCCATAAGTTCAGCTAGTTTGGCACAGAACACACTAACATGTGCTTCCTCTGCCGGAGCTTTAACAAAGTGCAAATTGACGCAAGAGTTAACCTTAGCGAAGAAATCGAAGTTTACATGGGCTCCGGATTCTTGTTCACAGGAATATGTTATTTCATTCACATTCCCATGCGTTGGTAATCTTCATGGCTTGGCATTTAGTGCTGGTCTAGCGGCTAAGGATCTTCATGTCACCTCAGGTGAGGCAAGTAGCATTGACTTCGTAAGTGGCCCTAATGATCTAAGGATTGTTGATAGCAATCCGAAATTAACCCGCAGCGCTACGATGTTTGGAGCATGTACTTTGCATGTATCTTCCGTAAATAGTTTTCCATCTGATAGTTGTGTAAATCAGGTGATTGACACTATTACACAAGATACAGACGCTCTTTTCAATGTCTTAGCTCAACTTAAGACCATAGACACCTCTTCGAGTAATAGTGACAACGGCTTCAAGTCTCATTTGAACCCTTTGATAGAAAGGTTGGAAGAGTATTCCGAAATATCTCCAAACGCTCTATTTGCAAACCTACTTCAGCAAGAAATTGGAACCTTAAAAGAGATTGAAAAAGAATGTGAACTCAGCGCTATCGACAGAACTTCACCTTTTATAAAATCCCTCATTTTAGAATGCGAAAAACAGATTGAGAAAAACAAGAGCGCCTTGGAAACCATGAAGATAGGCCTTATTGAGTACATCAGGGTTTTGGAAGAAATAAAGTCTGAAAAATTAGAAGATTTACTAAAAGCGTTGAAGAGAATACAGACTTATTTGAAATAGAAGGTTGCGATTTTGTTTAAAAAGTTCCTATTCTTTGTGTTATTGACGTTTTCCACGCTGGCATGGGGTGTAACTCATGACAGTAATTTTTGCTCCAAAAGAGGGTCTGGCGACTCTCCAGTTCTTGGATTTCTTCAGTGTATGACGTGGTGTGAAAGTGAAGAAGACTATCATAAAGCTATGTATTCAGTACAAGATCCGTTTTACTGGCTTTGGGAGCATTCCACACTAAGTGAATTCAATAGAAAAAAGTGTAGCCATCTTAAAAACAATTTTTGGAGCGGTTTCGCCAAAAACCGCTGTCAGATCTATTGGAATACGCACTATTCTGTCGCGTGGTATAACGGGACATACCGTTGTTGGAATTATAATAAAGATGTCGCCTTACATAATACAGACAATTGGACGCGTGATGAAAAAGGAAGGATTTACAAGACCCTCATATCAGACGGTGCGATCTTTAATGATCCAAAAGTTAAAGAAGAATTTAAGGAATACCTCGAACTCAATAAAGAACAAGAGGATCTTGAATATAGAAAAGCTATGTCTTCAAAAAATATTGAGGATTTTAAATCTGTACATTCAACTTTTACAAGCACACTGAGTCTCAGGCTGTCTGCCTTTGATTTTCTAAAGGGGGAGTTTTTAGACTATTTAGAAAAATCAACTAGACGTCTTACAAGTTTGAAAGCAACTGTCCTCAATACCTTAGTTGCTCTCCAAAGCTCATCTATTACTCGTAATCACGAGAACTTGAGAAATCTCAAAGAGGAATTCTATTCTTACAATTCCGATATGCGGAAACTCTGTAATGGAGAAGATATCGCACTCAAATTGAAAAAATTGCGCAGTCTGCATGCCACAACAGAAGAATACATAGCACAGCACGAAATGCGTTTGCAAGGACTCGTCGTGTCTGAAGAGTATGTGGATGTCAAACGTTTTCTTGAAAACCAAATTCAAGCTGCTCATGAACGCTTGAACGCAAATTTACCTATTTTTGACACCCGTGTAGATCAAGTTCAAGCCAAAGTCGCAGTTTGTAAAGTTTGGGATCAGTTCGAAGCTGCTTTCAAGACTTCCAACGATCTAGTGGAAGTTAACCTTCATCTTGAAAATTTTCTTTCGCTGGGGACTCGCATTGATGTGGCTTTGAGGCGTATCGATTCGAGAGCATTAATGCTTCAAAAAATAAGTGAGTTGAGAACCTTAAGTAGAGATTTGGAAACGTCCTTGAGCAAGGTTTATTTACAGGGACGTTTTGTCGNNCCGTCTTGGTTCATCCGAATTTCGATTTAAGGAAAAAGAAAAAGAAATCTTGGAAAAAGTCGCATTGAACTCCAAAGCTCAAAAAGAACTTGATGAGATGTCTAGTTCATTGAAACGCGAAATTTTGAGAGTCGAGGCGAAGATAGAACTGCAATCGATGGCACGTCTTTTACAAACACGAGCTACCAATTTTTGGGTTAACGTGCGTAAAAACAAGAAAAACTTGGATGCAAGTCAGACAGATTTTTTTGATCTGACTGTTCTAAGGGG
>PLEQ01000222.1:13326-13524 GCA_003136475.1 Deltaproteobacteria bacterium | reverse complement strand
GGATGCCATAGCCGACTGGCCTATACTCAATGCCCTCATCAATGCCGTCAACGGCGCAAGCTGGGTCAGCTTTCACCACGGAGGAGGGGTCGGTATGGGCTATTCTTTACATTCCGGAATGGTCATCGTAGCCGATGGAACTGATGAAGCTGCAGACAAACTTAGCCGCGTGCTCACGTCCGATCCGGGCATGGGCTA
>PLEQ01000222.1:0-13321 GCA_003136475.1 Deltaproteobacteria bacterium | reverse complement strand
GGCGTTGCCCGACATGCGGATGCTGGCTATGCTAGCGCTAAGGACTTAGCGACTCAGACAGGTATGCAAATTCCGTTTTTAAATTGAAAGGCTAAACTATTGTGCCAATACTAAGACTGCGATCCCTCACGGANNATCCCGAACGCAGTGAGGGATCGCAGTCTTAGTTCCTTTGTCACGCTACCGACAGAAACTAAAGCGCTCGCTGACTCAAAACATCATTTCAAATAGAGTTTTTAAAAATGCAATTGAATACTGTTTTCCTGGAAAATATACGCACAATCTACAAAGAATCAGGGCAATTTTGGCTAGACACTTTGCCGACTAAGATCGAGCAGCTTGCCTTGGAATGGCAATTTCGTTTCGTAAAACCGTTGCCGGACTTAAGTTACAGTTTTGTTGGTCTGGTGAGAAGAGACACAACAGGCCAAACAGCTATCCTCAAAATTGCTCCAGCTGCTCAGGATCTTCCCCGGGGGCTTCGGTGGCTTAAAGCCTTTCACAATGTGGTACCGGTTATTTTCGAACAGGATGAGGTTCACAACGCAGTTTTGATGGAGCATCTGGAACCCGGTTACACGCTTAAAAAACTTGTGAACGCGGGTGAAGATGATCGAGCTTCAAAAGTCATTTGCTCTGTCATCCGTGACCTGCAATCTCAAAAAACTTCTGACCCATCGTTTCCCCATATTGCGACACTCGCTCATTCTTTTGCAGTGCTGAAAGGACGCTTTGATGAAGCTTTGCGAACGAAGGCACTGACCCTGTTTGAAGAGCTCACCCGCGATCGCACGCATGATGTTCTCTTACATGGCGACCTGCATCATGACAACATTCTGCGGGCTGGAGACACTTGGAAAGCGATCGATCCGCATGGCCTTCTTGGTGACCCCGCTGCGGAAGCCGCAGCCATGATCCGCAATCCTTATGATGGCTTCCCGCGTGACAAGCCGCTTATACGAGTTTTTGAACGACGTCTACACATGCTTGCTGAGGATCTACCTTTTGATCGCGAGCGGATCAAAGCCTGGTGTTTTTGTATAACGGTTCTGTCAGCCGCGTGGACTTTCGAGGGCTATGGTAAAGTGACCGACAGTGAAAAGGAATTTGCTTCGGCTCTCGATCGCGCAAAAATTTAATTCTGCACTCACCTCGTCATCTCGACCTTGTCTCCTCATGCCGACCTTAACTTGTCATCCCAACCTTGCTCGTCATCCCGAGCCCGACGAGGGATCGCAGTCTTAGCGCATCCGTAGACTCATTTTGACTTCAAAGGGCCTAAAAATGCCAATTACTTAATATCTGAGATACTGTACTTTAAAACTAGTAACGTCTGACAGAATGGAAACGATGCAAAATTTAAAACACGATACTATTCGCATCCCGCTCTTCCTCATCCTCTCAGCTGCCTGCCTGCTTCCGATCATTAGCACCCCTCTTGCGCTGGCAGGAGGTCTGGCTTTTGGTATTTTTTTGGGCTGCCCGGCAAAGCAACGCGTCAGTAAACTTACGAAATGGGTCTTGCAGGTATCCGTTGTGGGCTTGGGTTTTGGCATACCGATTGGCGAAGTACTCCACGCTGGTAAAGAAGGACTTTGGCTTTCGTTTGTTACAATCGTTTTGGCGCTGGGTGCTGGCGCTTTACTTGCGACTGTGTTCAAAGTCAAAGGCAATACGGCAACTTTGATTTCGGTGGGCACGGCAATTTGCGGTGGCAGTGCTATCGCTGCAGTGGCACCGGTCATTCATGCGGACTCCGACGACATATCGGTTTCGATGGGTGCAGTCTTCACCCTCAACGCGATCGCATTGTTTCTATTTCCTTGGGTTGGGCGCCATCTGCACATGCTGCCAGAGCAATTTGGTCTGTGGTCCGCACTCGCTATTCATGATACGAGCAGCGTTGTGGGCGCTTCCTCTCTTTTTGGTGAAAAGGCGCTTATGATTGCCACCACTGTTAAGCTCTCACGCGCGCTTTGGATTTTGCCACTCGCTGTTTTCTTTACAGTTCTTAAACATGCTAAGGGAAAAATTACGATCCCATGGTTTATCTTCTTTTTCATCGGCGCAGCTGCACTCAATAGCTGGCTGCCGAAGCAGCAAGTCTTTGTATGGATCAGTACCTTTTCGAAGCAAGCTCTGTGCCTAGTGCTCTTCTGGATAGGCTCATCGATGAATCGGGAAAGTCTTCGCAAAGTAGGTTGGCGTCCCTTTGCGCTGGCTATTTCGCTTTGGGTTGGACTGGGGATCACGAGTCTTGTTTATCTTATGCACTAAATTCCAACTAAGCTCTCAAGCGGGTCTTCCCCATCATATACGGGTGCAGGACACTCGGTAAGCTCACACTACCGTCCGCTTCTTGAAAATTCTCCAAGAGCGCCAAGAGGATGCGAGGTATGGCGAGCGCTGTATTGTTCAAGGTATAGGCGATGGCTTTTTGACCATCCTTGGTTTTATACCGGATGTTGAGGCGACGGGCCTGGAAATCATGGAAAGTCGAACAGCTATGAGTTTCCCCATAGCCATTGCGCGACGGCATCCAGGTTTCGATATCATGCTTGCGAACCTGACCTTGACCCAGGTCACCAGTGCAAACGTAGACAACACGATACGGAAGTTCAAGAGCTTGTAAGATGCCTTCCGAAATGCTCAATAACTCGTGATGATACTCTTCGCTCTTTTTAGCATCGGCCACTGCGAATACGACCATTTCGATCTTGTTAAACTGGTGAACGCGATAGAGGCCTCGCGTATCCTTACCGTAGGTACCCGCCTCCCGTCGAAAGCAAGTCGTGAGCGAGGTATAACGGAGAGGCAGTTCTTCTTCCGTCAGCATTTCATTCGCGTGCATAGAGCAAAGGGAAACTTCGGAGGTTCCAATCAGAGCCAGTTTATCTTTCTCAATAAAGTAAGCTTGGTCACGACCGACCGGAAAGTAACCGGTTCCGATCATAGCTTCTTCCTTGACGAGCAGCGGCACAGAATGAGGTGCAAAACCTTTTTTCACTACGAAATCATAGCCAAAACGCAAGACCGCTTGTTCAAGCAAGGCGCCGTCTCTTTTCAAAATATAGGAGCGAGATCCTGCAACTTTGACCCCACGTTCAAAGTCGAGGATGCCCAGCTTCTCACCGATGGCGATATGATCCTTTGCAGAAAAAGCAAACTTGCGGGGATCTCCCCATTTGCGAACTTCAACATTTTCCTTATCATCTTTGCCAAAGGGCACATCCGGGCCGGCAGGCTGGGCAAGTTTTAACAGGAGCTCATTTAATATCGGCCGTCGCTCGTTAAGGACAGCTTCCAGACTCTCCATTTTAACTTTGATCGCAAGCACCTCTTTCTTCAAAAGCTCACGTTTATCAGCCTGCGCTTTGGGGATCTCTTGTGACAATTTATTACGTTCGGCCTGCAACTGCTCCAACTCCTGCTGCATGGGTCGGATTTCATCGTCAAGCGCAAGAACTTGGGACACGTCAACTTTGAAACCTTTGGCATCGTTCCCTGCCTGGACTTGCTGGGCGTTTTGGCGGATAAACTTGATATCGAGCATGACTGAATCCTTTTCTGAAAATCCTATCTTTCTTCGTCCTGTTTCCTTGCAGCGAGGTGAACGTCTTCTCATCCATACCAGTTTCAGAATCAGTCACAAAGATNNTGGCGATGACACCTCAATCAACGTTCACCCAACTGATTAACTTTGATGAATAAATGATACAAAATAAAAATATTTTCGAAAGCTTAGGTCTGCCTCAAGAACCGGTATTCCTTGCCCCCCTGGCTGGCGTCTCGGATATTCCCTTTCGTCTCGTCTGCGCTGAGTACGGAGCGGACCTTAGCTATGTCGAAATGCTGTCCGGAGTCGCACTCATTTATAAAAGCCAACGCACTTTCGATATGCTGGCGCGCGATCAGACCGAAACCAGACTCGGGGTGCAAGTGACCGCCAAAGAAGCGGAAACGATGGCGAAGGCTGTTGAAATTCTAAATGAATACCCATTTGAAACGATCGACATCAATATGGGTTGCCCGGTGCGTAAGGTCGTCAATAATGGTTGCGGCGCCGCTATTACGCGGGATCCCGCCAACGTTCATGCGATCACCAAAGCTGCGGTTTCCGCCTCTTCGCGCCCGGTGTCTGTCAAATATCGGCTTNNGATCGCAACTCATTGAATTACTTGGAAGTTGCCGATGCTGCGCAATCTGCTGGAGCAGCTTGGCTGACGATTCACGGTCGCACACGGAGCGATGACTATTCTCGCGAAGTTGACTTGGAAGCTATTGCTCAGCTTAAACAGCGCGTTAGAATCCCTGTCTTAGGCAATGGGAATATTTTTAGCCGACGCGACTTTGAAATCATGAAAGACGTCAGCAAAGTCGATGGCGTCATGGTCAGTCGCGGGGCTTTGGGAAATCCCTGGGTATTTAGGGAGATCAAGGGCGACTCGTCACCGCTCACGCTTGAAGAATGGTGTGCCTGTGTTTATAAGCATCTGGATCTGCAGAGAAGGCTCTATGGCGAAAGCATGCGCGGCCTCATCATGCTACGCAAGCACCTGTTATGGTACCTAAAGGGCTGGCCCATGGCCAAAAAATATCGCGAAATTCTCATGAATGCGCAAAGCTTTCCGGCTGTTCTTGAAATCCTCGACCGCTTCGTCAAAGACTTAAGGGACCAACAAATTTTGACGCGCATGACAGCGGCTCCAAATGAGCCAAACTCCGACCGTTTTTTGTGGAATCCTAGTCCGGAATTAAATCGCGAAGCAGACGCCGCCGTTTACGAATAAGCTCTTCCAGATTCTCAGAAAGCCTTATGCCAAGAACCGACTCATCTTCTTGGAAGGCTTGACAAAAAAGCCGCGATCTCCTATAACGCGGTGGCCGATGCTTCCAGTATTTTTGTCTACTGCTATACGCTGGGACCAATCAATCACACATGATGAGGACAAGAAAAATGATAAGACAGTTTTCGACCGCTTTTGTTTTAGGGGCTTTATTGGCACCCGTTAATTTATTTGCTGCTGGCGATGCCAGTAGCGTTTCAGTTGGCGGAGCCAAGGAAATAGCACCGATCCAAAGTATTTTTCCACATGCTTATGGAGAAATTGACCTCCGTCATTATTTCGACCACTCCAAAGTCGACCCCGCAACAAAAACTGTTGCCACCACACCTTATATTCAGCCACGTTTCAATCTGGGGTCAAAATTTTTTAGTGGTAAACTCGACTCTAAATTTATCTTTGGTGTCGAAAACTACTATGGCACCCAAGGTTNNATTCACGGTTGTGAAAAACGACTACGTTAAATTCGTGCCCTTTCTTTATATCCAATTTCCAAAATCTACCGATGAAGAGCGCGGGCCGACTAAAGGCGAGCTCGGTATGGATACTACCGTTAGTTATCCACTGCACACACAAGTCGGTACGGTTGCTCCGCTCGCTCGCTATATCGTGAGCAGCTTTATCGGTTCTAAAGCAGATCCTAAGGACAGCGTCATTCTCCGTGATACCGACAACCGCATGATCAACAAAAACGATTCGGATCTTGATAAAAGTCTGAGTCTTACGGAAAACGACAAGAAACAAATAGGTCTGGCTGCTGATGATAACGGAAATTACAAAGTGAATCCAAGCGGCCGTAGCTTCCACCATTGGTTCGCAACAGGCCTCTCTTACAAACCTTCCTTTGTCACAGGTTTGGAAGCAGAAGCGATTACCATCTACACCGCAAAATACGTTCCAGTTATGGAATACGACCGAACATCTCAAGATATTCGCTTGCGTAAAGCCGATGGCCGTATCACTCGCCAGGTCTACTCTCCGACCTTTGAGAACCTCTACCGATTGAAACTGAAATACCAGATCAATCCTGTATACTCCATCACCAACGAATTCACCTTGGGCAACAGGGAAGAAGGCACCCGTAAATCCNNACTGCGATTCTTCGCTACACTCAGAATAACGTGCAAGCTCGTCATCTCGAGGCGAAAGCCGAGCAGTCTAAGTTGAAGGGCTTTTCAAATAGTTTCTGAGAGCCTACCTAGAGTTTTTAACGCAGTTTCGCCAGCAGATCTGCCAAACTCAGTTTTTCCTCGGCCCCTGTCGCCATATTTTTTAGCGAATAGATTTGCTGAGTCTTTTCTTCATCACCAACCGTCACAACCCAAGCAAATCCGAGCTTATTGGCTGTTTTGAATTGAGCCCCCAATTTCTGATTCCGCAATGCCAAGTCGGTTGCAATGCCTGCATCCCGTAAGTGTTTTACGAGTTTAAAAGCGTACGACAACACATCGTCAGTAGCGATAGCCACAAAAACTTCGGTCGGAGCCTTTTTTTGGCAAGCTTCTTTCTCACTCAATAAAGCGGTCAGACGGTCGACACCAATCGAACCACCGACACCCGGCAGTACTTGATTACTAAAACGCGCTGCCAAGTTATCGTAACGCCCACCGGAACTGATGGAACCAAAGCCTTGCACGCCATCGACCGTGGTTTCGTAGACGATACCGGTATAATACGCTAGCCCTCGCGCAATGCTAAGATTGATCACAAATTTACCGAGACTACCCTGCGCAAGTTCTTGGAGAATGGTTATAGTTTGTTGAAAACGAGCCCATTCCTCCTGACTCGCCTTGGTGTCGAAATATTCCAAGAGGGAACTCGGCTCTGCCTGACGAAACCCAGTCAAGACGCTTAAAAGTTTCCGGACTTGGGGCTCTGGCACCTGCAGTTGCTCAGCAAACAAAGCGACGATGCTGTCGGGGCCTTGTTTGTCAAGCTTATCCAAAAGAATGAGCGCATGCTCTTCTTCTTGGATAGTGACGAGACCTAAAATTCTGCAGATCAAATGCGAGAGAACTTTGCGATTGTTGCAGGCGATCGTGAAGGGAACACCCACAACGCGTTCGAGCGTGACTTGAATAGCATGGAGTATTTCAACATCTGCTGCGATCGTATCCGCTCCAATGATCTCGAAATCGCATTGGCAAAATTCCCGAAAACGCCCTTTTTGGGGTTTCTCCGCACGCCAAACATCGCCGATTTGTAAGCGCTTGAAAGGGAGAGACAGCGTTCCAAAATTCTCCGCAGCGTATCGCGCGAAAGGGACGGTTAAGTCTTAGCGCATCGCAACATCACGCTCGCCGCCATCCATAAAGCGGAAGACCTGCTTGTCGGTTTCGCCGCCCACACCCAGTAAGACTTCAGCATATTCTAAGGCTGGCGTTGCAATTTCATAAAATCCAGCATGCTTTGCCACAAGCCGAGCGGTTGCCATAATCTGCAGGCGTTTTGCCATTAAATCGGGGGAATAGTCTTGAAAACCTTTTAAGCGGCGAGGTGACACTTTTTTGTNNCTCTGACCGTCCTTGCGGATCGGGGAAGGAAAAAATCCTTTCCTTAGAATTCAAAAAGCAACTTGGAGATCTGTCGTCGGCTCGTCAACAACTATTGCTGGAACAGAGGTCGAACGGCTACTATTTCTGCGAAATTAAAAAGGAATGCAATGATGGCTGCCAAAATGCAAACGACTCCGATCCTCGATTCCAACCTTCACGCAATACCGAGCCTTTTTGAAAGGGCACGCAAGGCTCAAAAGCAATGGGCCTCCATCTCTTTTGCCAAGCGGAAAAGCTATATCGATAAAATGCGGGACTATATCGTACGCCATGCGGATGACCTGGTGGATATACTCTGCCAAGATACAGGTAAAACAAAAATCGACGCTCTTGCCGATGAAGTGTTGCCGTGCGCCTTTGCCTGCAAGTGGTATGGGGAGAACGCAGAACGCATACTCCGCGCTAAAAAACTCAACACCTCAATCCCCATCCTGTGGAATAAACGGAGTTCGGTCACCCATATCCCTCTGGGAGTCGTGGGCATCATCAGCCCTTGGAATTATCCACTCTCGATTCCGTTCGGGGAGGTCGTCATGGGTCTTATGGCCGGGAACGCGATCGTACTCAAAACCGCTTTTGAAATCACACCGCATATCGGAGCTTTGATTGTGGAAATAATCCACGCTTCAGGCCTACCAGAGGACCTCTTCCATCTCGTGAAAGCTCCGGGTGCGGATGTCGCAGACGCATTTTTTGCAAACAAAATCGATAAAATATTTTTTACTGGCTCCGTGCGCGTGGGTAAGGAACTCATGAGTAAGGCTGCTGCGACATTGACGCCACTTTCTCTGGAGCTCGGTGGGAACGACCCCATGCTCGTTTTTGACGACGCTAATCTGGAACGTGCGACCAATGGCGCCGCATGGGGAGGCTATCAAAACGCCGGTCAAACTTGTGCTGGAATCGAACGGGTCTACGTTCAAGAAGGGATCTACGACCGCTTTATCGAGCTGCTCAGCAAAAAAACGCAAGCCCTACGCCACGGAGCTTTCAGCGACCCCGATGTCGATGTCGGAGCGATCACAACCCCCCAGCAGCTTGCCATTATTCATGCACACGTCGATGATGCGGTCAGAAAAGGCGCCCGCATCGTTGCTCAGTCTACTGCAAAAAATGCCAAAGGCTTGTATTTCCCGGCGAGTCTTATCGTGGATGTCAACCACACCATGACCATCATGAACGAGGAGACCTTTGGTCCGGTGCTCAGTGTGATGAAGTTCAAAGATGAGGACGAGGCCGTGGCATTTGCGAACAACAGTCGTTACGCGTTAACCTCTTCCGTGTGGACCAAAGATCTTAAGAAGGGACGACGGATTGGGCTACGCATCGAATCGGGCATTACGACGATCAATGATCACGTCATCACCCACGCCTTGTCCGAAACCCCTTGGGGCGGATGGAAAGATTCAGGAATCGGTCGCACGCATGGCGCTTCAGGCCTTCAGGAAATGACCCACTGTAAAGTTCTCAATTGGGACCTCCTACCCACCAAACGCAATATCTTCTGGTACCCCTTCGACCAAGACACTTACGACGGTTTAAAAAATGCTCTGCTCTGCTCCTTTGCAAAAAATCCGACGGAATTTCTGCAATACGGTAAGAAGCTCCTGCCCTTTGCCTTGAAAAAAATGTTTACGGCATGGGAATTGAAGGATTCGTGACATCCTCTCGGGAACAAATTCCCGAGCATCCTGCAATTAGGATGCAAGAGGTTTTGCATTTCTGCTACGATTCAAGATTGCTCTCGAAAAGGCGAAGCCACTTCGCTGATTTAATTGATATGTTAGGGACGACACCGCATATCGATTCGCAACGTACCAGAAATGCAAATTGAGTCAAGGATTTCGGCAACTATTCTAAAGACGGTGTAGATTTCTCCTCCTAGCATAGAGGGATTTCCGATGACAGACACAGCTTCCAAACGCATTCTCTATCGAGGTCAGGTTCAAAATGTCGGCTTTCGCAAGCGTGTTTTGGCAATCAGCACTGGCTTTAAGGTTTACGGTATTGTCAGAAATTTATCGACCGGTGAGGTCGAACTCGTTGCAGAAGGCGCACTCGGGGAACTCGAGGGCTTTCTCAAGCAAATCAGCCAACAGCTAGGTCATCTGATTTCCGCAAGCCAAGCAGAAGATAGGCAAGCGCAATTCTTCCAGGATTTTCACATTGAATACTGACGTTTTGAAGAAGCTTTGCGGCGATAGCCTTTAATATCGGCATGTTGGGCTAAAACCGCACAAAAGTTTTTGATTCTTCACTGGAAAAAGTGTAAAAGGGCCCTTCTGTTGCAAGCGAGTTCCGTCACATTCGAAATCAATATTTGGCCGCTCGGTCAATTGTGGTTTCTGCTTTTTTTGGGAATAAAACGCCCTTAAGCAAACCTAACAGCATCATCAAGGGACAATCGAAAGATGAATAAGAAAAAATTTGAGCTCAAAGACTACCGTAATATCGGGATCTCCGCGCATATCGATTCTGGTAAAACCACGCTTAGCGAACGCATATTATTCTATACCGGTATGATTCACCGTATCCAAGAAGTGCGCGGCGATGGTGATGGTGCAAAAATGGACTTCATGGAACTCGAAAAAGAGCGTGGTATCACCATCACCTCAGCGGCAGTTACGATTCAGTGGAAGAACACTCTTATTCAGCTTATCGACACCCCGGGACACGTTGACTTCACGATCGAAGTGGAACGTTCCTTGAGCGTTTTAGACGGTGCTGTCTTGGTACTCTGCGGGGTCTCTGGTGTTCAATCACAGTCCTTTACCGTCGACCGACAGATGCGCCGCTACGGCGTGCCTTGCCTTGCGTTTATTAACAAGCTTGACCGCGCAGGCGCCAATCCTTTCAAAGTTAAAGAACAGCTGCGAGCGAAGCTCGGACATAACCCTGTTATGATGCAGCTTCCTATGGGGCTCGAAGACGACTTCGCTGGCATCATCGATCTTATCCGCATGACGGCCAATTACTTCGATGGTAAGAATGGTGAGTTCATTCGCGAAGAAGAAATTCCTGCAGAATATCAAGAGCAAGCTAACGAATATCGTACCCACATGTTCGACTCGGTCTCCATGTTCTCTGACGAGATGATGGAACTTATGCTTGAAGAAAAAGAAGTTCCTGAGGAACTCCTTCATACGGTGATCCGTGAAGCGACTCTCGAACGCAAAATCACACCGGTCTATATTGGCTCTGCCTACAAGAACAAAGGTGTTCAGCTGCTGCTGGATGCAATAGGACGTTACTTACCAAGTCCTTTGGATCGTCGCTACTATTCCATCGACAATGACAAATTGGCGGAAGGCATCGCTGCTAAAGATGCCCATATCGAAGTGCTGCCGGATGCCTCAAAACCTTTGATCGCTATGGCCTTCAAAATTACGGAAGACAGCTACGGGCAGCTGACCTACACCCGTATTTATCAAGGGACCATGCGGAAGGGCGAAAATTTCTACAACCCACGTCTGCGCAAGAAACAACGGATCGGGCGTATAGTTCAGATGTTTGCCTCCGATCGTCTTGAAATCTCTGAAGCGCAAGCCGGTGACATCGTAGCTATGGTCGGTGTCGACTGTGCCTCTGGGGACACTTATTGCGACGAGAACTTGAATCAGACGATGGAAAGCATGTTCGTCCCCGAACCGGTGATCGAACTCGCCATCAAACCCGAAAAACCCGAAGACTTTGCCAAGCTTTCAAAGGCGCTCAACCGCTTCACGAAAGAGGATCCGACTTTCCGCGTTTATGTTGACGACGAGTCCAACGAAACGATTATGCGTGGGATGGGCGAACTTCATCTTGAAATCTATGCTCAACGCATTCAACGCGAATACAAAGCCAACGTCATCGTGGGTCAGCCCAAAGTTAACTATCGTGAAGCACCGACCACTCCTGCGCTTTACAACTACAAGCACAAAAAGCAAACCGGGGGTGCTGGTCAGTACGCTCACGTCGTCGGAACACTGCGTCCTTTACCAGACGATTCGCAAGAGAACTTCATATTTCAGAATAAAGTTGTCGGTGGCAACATTCCGAAAGAATTTATTCCTGGTTGCGAAAAAGGCTTCCGTGAATCTATCGACAAAGGTCCGCTGGCAGGCTACCAAGTCATTCGTGTGCAGGTCGACCTGGAGGATGGCAGTTACCATGCGGTAGACTCCTCCGAGATGGCCTTTAAAATAGCCGCACGTATGGCCTTCAAAGAAGCCTTCCTTGAATCCAAACCGGTGATTCTGGAACCGATCATGCAAGTCGAGGTCGAAACACCTTCCGAATTCCAAGGCCCTGTTCAGGGGGACCTGTCCTCACGGCGCGGTCTTCTTACAGGTACCGACATGCGCGATGATTTCACCGTCATCGAAGCTGAAGTGCCGCTGTCTGAGATGTTTGGTTACTCGACAGACCTCCGTTCCATGTCCCAAGGCAAAGCGACCTTTACTATGGAATTTGCCCGCTATCGTCCAGTGCCAAGCTCCATCCAAGAGCAGTTGGTTTCCAAATTCCGCGAACAACAAGCCAAAGGTTCTAGCGGTCAATAGCCAATAAGGCAGGGGAGCGGGGGCTGCAGATCCACAGAATTTAGCGCCTTCTCCCACTGCTTTCACCAAGACTTGACAAAGTTTGCGGACCTTATTAACTTTCACCCCGCACGCACTCGTAGCTCAGTTGAATAGAGCATCGCGCTTCGAACGCGAGGGTCGGAGGTTTGAGTCCTTCCGAGTGCGCCACATCTTTTTCTATGCCTTCTCTGAGAAGGCTTTCAAATTAAATCAACAACATACAGTCACTGGGTAAACCTCCTCATACCTTGCCAAACCCCTCGAAACCAATAAATCGTGGACGAATTCGTGGACGCTTTTGCGTTCTAAAGAGCTACCCGCGACATCAAGTTTTTTTAAAACTGAAGGGTCTGGTTACGGATTCTATTTCACAATATCCAACAACTGGTAATTGCTGAGTATCGACGGACGGCGACCAGCACCTTCTTTTAACACCACCAATATTTTTGCATCCAAAAGCAATTTGATAAGCTTATGCGCCGTTGCTTTGGGTACTTTGCTTCTTTCGATGAGGTCTTTGACTCCAAGGACGGGACGAGCAAAAATCACGTCTACGAGTTCTTGAGCATATTTTGATTTCGTGATCATTCTGACTCTGTCTTGCAGTTCACTGTACAGAGCAATGATCTTTTTCACTTTTGCGATATTCAAATCAGCTTGCTTAATAACGGCATTCAGAAAAAAAACATTCCACTCATCCCATTCCCCGTTGCGAGAGATCCGTTGCAAACGTGAGTAGTACTCGTCACGATGAGACTCCAAAAATTCACTGATGTAAAATGTCGGTGCATCTAAACGTTTGCGATGAAATAGAAACAAGGGAATGAGAAGTCTTCCCACTCGACCGTTTCCATCGAGAAAGGGATGGATGAGTTCAAACTGTGCATGCACGATAGAAGTTTGTAAGAGAGGGTCGATGTCTTGAAAAGATAAGAAGTTCTCCCAATTAACCAAGTGATCCATCAACTGCATAGGACTCGGAGGAACATAGCTTGCGTTTTCAATCGTTGAGCCTGGTGCACCAACCCAATTCTGAGTCTTGCGAAATTGCCCTGGAGTTTTGTTTTCCCCACGAACGCTTTCCATCAGAATTTTATGAAGCTGCAAAACTAGCGCCAGTCGGATTGGCCGATCCCTAACCTCTTCCTGAGAGAGCATAAGGACCTTGCGATAGTTCAAGATTTCTTGGATGTCCTTTTCCTTCTCGCCACTGAACTCTTGACCTGCTTGGTGCTCCAACACCTCTTCGAGAGTGGCTTGAGTCCCTTCTATTTTCGAAGATAGGACTGCTTCTTGGTTCATCAGGGGCGATAGCAAGACCCCAGGGTTAGGAATGGCCTGTAATAGACCATTGTAA
>PLEQ01000444.1 GCA_003136475.1 Deltaproteobacteria bacterium | reverse complement strand
ACTCACCACGATGCGTTTCTTTATAATGCTGGCGGCAATGTCTCTTTTGTCCGTACTGACATTGTTGTCGACTAGAAATATGACATGAACACTTTCAATCGAAGGCAGTGGCTCATAGTGTGTATGAGACGTCGTTTCAATATTATCTTCATCGCTATCCACGTGAAGAGGCTCAAAGCCCGGTGGCGATTCTTTTTTGGGGCCTTTCTTTTTAGTTTTCTCGACCGCTTTGATTTCCTGTTTGAATTCTCTTTTGGCGTGAGCCAAAGCGACACTGCTAAGGATCCGATATTTATTGTCAGGCAAAATATCCTTGAGGGAATCTTGTATTTCGGTAGAAATTTCTCGCTCGTAGGTGTTGCGGATGCTTTCCAAATCCACACCCAACGCATTGGACGCAAGGAAGATACTGACCAGAAGAACTTGTTGTCTCATTTAGCTGATTCCTTCTTTAAGGAGCGGAGCTTCGCTTTGAGGTCGGCTTGATCGGGCTTCAATTTCAAAGACTCTTCCCAGTAATGGATGCCACTCTCGGTATCTCCCATTTCGATGAGGAGCGAACCCTTCATTTTCTTGACCCTGTAATCATTGGCATTGATTTCTTCTGCGGCCTCTACAGAATNNGCCTGGTTCACGTGACCTTTGGCATAGGCACTACGACTTTCAAGCAGTAGTTTCGTGACTTGCGCTCGGTCTTTAGCTGTCAACTCGGCAGGTGTTTTCGGAGTTTTTTCTTCAGGATTAGGTGACTTATTGGCGTCGTCTTCTTTCGGTGCTTCGGGGGTCTCTTTTTTTGCAGAGCGCAAAGCGACATGAACAATCAAGTTAGAACGTGATGAAATGTCTCGCACAATATAGGAGTGATTGTCTTCTCTATTCAAAATATAGAGATCGTTATCCTTGATATAGTACTTGATCAGATCCTCAGCAAACACTGGTGTACACAGTATGGAAAACATCGTGTATAGAAATATTTTTTTCATAATCATCAGCCTAAATCCAATCCCAAGCCAAGAATGATCGATTGCGGAAAGTTTTTGTTAGGATCGATCACAAAAGGTTGATTTGCAGGTGCTTCGACATCTTTAAACTTGAGTACTTGGTATAAGGCATACTCGATGAAAGCATGAAAGATAAGACCAAATTTAAATTTGACACCGAGACTATAATTGACTTGAGCATTGGAGCGGTAAGAGGCAAATCCTAAAGAGTTCGTAATGAGCAGGGAGCCGACTTTCCAATAGTTGCCGGTCATATCATTGAGGTTCAAATCAACCATGAGGCCAAGGCCTGAAATGCTTTTAACAGTCGACGATGTATAGGATGAAAAATTAAAGCCCACATCGCCAAATCTCGCTATGCGCTGCCCTACGTAAAACTGGCCCCCTATTAGCGAGCCTGCACCGGCATGCTGAACGAACATCGAAGCAATGCTTATGCCGAAGATGATGCCGTCATCACGAATAGAATAGATCCCGCTCGCAATTTCATTGGAATAGGCAATGACATTATCTTTTCTACTGTAAACGATCATGGTCAGAATTAAGCTGTTGCCAACAAGGCCGACATTCAACTCTGCATAGTAGTTAGCGCTGTATTGCGTGAGAAATTTATCGAGTTCCTTCTGATCCGTAACGCCTTTTTTGAGGAGAACTTCGCCATTATGCATTTCCATGTTGACTGTTAGGCATTCTATACACTTGATCAATTTCAGCTTGCTATCCGCTTTAGCGAGCGCCTCGACTATTTTCAACAGCGAGTAGTTTTCAAATTCCTCAGGCAGGTTGGATGACATCGTAAATTTTGTAATCACCGCACTGACTGGTGACTTAACTTTAGCTGCGACATCTGCCGTCAACTGCTCTGATAAAAGGTTGAGAGTATAGTTGTAGCTACGGGACGCAAGCAGCGCGTCTCTGGCCTTTTTCTTGTGATCGATGTCATCGGCAAAGGATGGACGTGTACCGACGAAGAGTGCCAGAAGTATCCAAAAAATCTTCTTCATACTAAACCCTGCTTGAAGTTACCTTAGTACTTTCGGCTACTGATCGACGAACTTGATGGAACCTATTTGCCTAGGGCGGAGATTTTTGAATTTTATTCTTGACTGACCGGTCAGAAGTCGACTATCTAGGCGCAACGACGAAATCGACTACCAAAGGGACCGCAGTGAATTCTAGTTTAGGTAAAATTATGCAGCTGATTCTGACGACACCGCGTCTTGGTGTGATGGCCCTGCATTTTTGGACTTACTGGGAGAAGCGGGGGCCTTAAGGTGTCGGAGAGTCTGTCCTTAAAACCCCAGCAAATGAAGCTGGGGTTTTTTTTAACTCTTTGTGGAGAAGAATGTCATGCTCGTTCAAAAAATTCTCGGATTCGTTCTCGCCTTAGGATTGGCCAATTCTGCCTATAGCGATGGAGAGACACCTGAAACTCCTAACGCAGTAGATACCACTTACGAGATTGGAATGAAGCTTGCGAAATCCTTGCCTAGCGCAGCCGCGGAAGCCTTGACACTCGATTTACCGACTCTGACGGAACTCTGGGTTTTACAGAGCGTCAGCGGTGTCCCGGGCAAGATCATTCCTTACTACGTAGTCGCTGCCTTCGTAGCCCAAGTCGTGCGCACCAACTGTAAGGACTATTTAACGGATGGCAACCCTTCTGTTCTCTGTGGAGCTATCGCTGGCATCACGAAGTATGGCCTACGAGGTGCGCTAGTAGGAAAGAGTGGAGGCATTTTGCTTGAGGAATTTGCAAAAGGGGCAGCCGATATCGGAAAGTACGAGTACGATAGAGCTCGTATCGTTGAAGCCTTCAAGAGGGATGATGCTGTAGAGGTCGCATCCATTGTTTTCTATGATGAAATTTTCAATTTCGTCTTTGCAGCGACTCTGCCCTTCGTGATGGAAAAAATTTACAACAGGGCTAGCAAATCAATTTTACCTGGAAAAAACGATTTCTTTTCGGCATTTCTTGTGCCTTTTTTCCTTACAGTCAACATCTACACCTTCAACTCTTACTTAGGGAAACCTATTGCCGATGTGATTGAAGCCGTTCCAAGCTATGTTGGAGCGGTTCCAAACTTAGTTTCCGGACTCTTCACGAGCAGCGACGAGCATGTTAAAAAGGAACTTTAAAAGATCTTGATCACACTAATAGGCGACCTCTCGACTACGCTGCGCTTCGCTCGAGGTGACGGGTCGAACAAACGTCACCCCAAGCCCTGCCGAGGGGTCGCCTGTTAGTTCCTTCGCATTTCTTTCAAGCGCTTCGCTCGAGGTGACGGGTCGAACAAACGTCACCCCNNCGAAGTGCATGTTAGAAATGAGAGATCTTGCAAATTTCGAAAGAGATGGCTTTCTGATTCTGGAAAACTTTTTAATGCCGGAAGAATGCGAGCACATGCGTCAGAGCATACAAGCCCTTGCAGGAAAAGTTTGCAAGGAGGATCATTTGAGCGTGTTTAGTACGGCAGCAGACCGGCACACACGCGATCGCTATTTTTTGGAATCTGCCAACACTATACGTTTCTTTTGGGAGGAGAGCGCAGTTGGAGAGGTTTTCAACAAATGCGGACATGCGCTGCACAAGGTGGATCCCGTTTTTAGAGAATTCTGCCAGCAAGCTAAAATCTCTGCTCTCATGCAAGTGCTAGGTCTAGAGAGCCCGTCTATTGTCCAGTCTATGTACATTTTTAAATCTCCCCATGTTGGTGGGGAGGTCGCTTGGCACCAAGATGCGACTTTTCTTTTTACCCAACCCAATACCTTGCTTGGCTTTTGGTTTGCATTCGATGATGCCAATCGCGAAAACGGCTGCATGTGGGCCATTCCGGGCGCACATAAGGAAACTTTACGAANNCAAGTCTTTTCGCCATCGAGCGAGCGGTGCCTCTGGAGGTCAAAAAAGGGTCTTTAATCGTCCTGCATTCTCTCCTTCCGCACATGAGTAAACCCAATCTTTCCGAACAGCAAAGACATGCGTTTACGTTTCACGCGTTTGATAAGGCGAGAAGTTCTTACGCCCCAGATAATTGGCTTCGCACCTAGGCCTAGCTCGCTAAGCAGCATCCATAACGCGCTTAATTTCTCACGAAAAATTCCGAAAGAGATTTAATAGGAGGGTTCCATGTCTCTTCAATTAGCCCTGCTGCTCTTTGTAGGTGTTCTTTTGTGCATCTGCGTGTTTTTAGGCATTTCCGTCTACAATGGGCTCGTGAGCCTTAGACAGCGNNCGAGCGTGGGCCAATATTGAAGTGATTCTAAAACAGCGGCATGATGAAATTCCTCAACTTATTCAGGTTATTGAGCAATTTTCTCAATACGAACGAGCGACGATTGACCGGCTTATTGAGGCTCGCAAAACCTACGCCGCGGCCCGTAATATTCATGATAAAATTCATGCCTCGCAAGAGACTAGCCGTGCCTTGAATGGAATTTTTGCACTCGGTGAGGGCTATCCCGAACTGAAATCCAATGCTCAGTTTGTCCAACTCCAAGAACGTATCTCAGGACTTGAAGGAAACATCGCAGATCGCCGTGAAAACTACAATGAGACGGTTACCAATTTCAATACTCGTATTTTACAAATACCGGATACTTTTTTCGCAAACTTCCTCGGCTATCATGCGTTCACTCTTTTTACAGTTGAAAAAGAAGATTTAGAAAAACCTGATCTTAAAATTATCCTGCCTTCTTAATTGGGGTTAGGCTCAAAACATGTCTCACAGAAAACTATTTCCGTATCTTATGGTTGCTGGAGGCATCATGCTGGCCAAAGGCATCCGTCGCTTTCGCGTCGCGCGTACTGTCGAAGATGGGAGTACCATCCCCCTAGCTTCAGCTCCCCAAGGTCTTGTCGAAGTTCAAGGCTATGCCTACCCGCTCGCAGGAACGCGCCAGACTATCGATGGTAGAAAAGCCGTCTACTTGGATTTGGCTTTGCAGAGAAAAGAACGAAATTGGCGAACCGTCTGGCACCACCAAGATCGTCAGTCCTTTGCCATCGTCGATGCTTCGGGTTTGGCAAGTGTGCA
>PLEQ01000392.1 GCA_003136475.1 Deltaproteobacteria bacterium | reverse complement strand
TTACAAACCCTTATGATCCGCAATGGCGTAAAGAGAGCAATGGTAATTGGATTGCGACATACGCCTTTGCATTTGACAATGATCCAGATACCAAGAATTTCGACCTCAGTTCACCCGTTCTTTCTCCAGAAAGCATTAAAAATCTCTTCACTGAAGAGCCTGATAGCTCGGATGAACGTAAAGCCACATTCGAGCCCCTATTGAATTCCCTCGCAAAACCGACCCGGGACATTTATTTGCATGCTCACGTTCGGGAAGTTAAAGAGAAGATCAGTAAGTTTATCAATGAGAAGAGTCTCTTTACGAGATTTTCACTGAAAAACCTGAAAGCCTTGGAAGACTTTTCTGCAAAAATCGATGGTGACGTAGTTCAGCTTACGGATGCTCTTAGGAACATTAAAGAAGAGATTGAAAAAAGGATAAACAGGCTTCCTGCGGACAAGAAGAGCTGGATCCAAACGAAGATCCGACGAGCTGCTGATATTAGCAGCGATATTTCTCTTGAGCAAATTTTAATGCTCTTTGGGGCTCGGGACTATCAAGCAATCTTTGATTTGAACCCGGAACTTTCGCCTCAGGAAATTAATGAGCTGCTGAGTCTGGCTACCAAGTTTATGATTCGTGCAACTTACAGAGCTCATCTGTTGCGTCTCAATCCAGAAATTAGNNGCACGCGATGTTGATATCAAGGAAATTGAAAAGCAGGTAGCCAAAGTTGTGGATCTTGCTTCCCGTAAACGTAATTTCTCAATAGAGAAGAACCCAGACTTGCTTGTTTTTGAGTACTACCTTGGTATTATTATTCGCAAAGATCAGATCGATGCCATAGAGAGTCTTGATTTGGCATCTCGCCTCAAGTTTAACCCTACGACAAAGGGTATCATTCTGGAGATGATCATGGGCGCAGGCAGGACCTCGGTGTTCTTGCCGATTATTGCCAAACGTAATGCCCAAGGTGGCTATTTAAGCATGCTTGTCTTTACCGAAGAGCTCCTACCGTCGATCTCTCTTGAAATCAATAGAACTCTAGGAATGATTGGTACTGCTGTCGACGTATTACAAGTGGATCGTAAGACTATCAAGGACGAGAGAAGTCTTATTATTTTGCGGGACCGAATTTTTGCAGACTACAAAAATAAAACTGTTATTTTGACCTCGAATGCGAGTATTCAGGTCTTATTCCTCATCTATATGGAAGCGATGTCTGAAAATCGTTCCTACGAAGTTGCGATTCTCTATGAAATATTTTCCCTNNTAAAAGGCATTGGTAACAATTGATGAGGTTGATCTGATCTTGAATGTAATGAAATCCCATCGTTTCTCTTTGGGACGTCAAATTCAGCTAGAAGATGAGATCGTTGCTGCTAATTTTGCAGTTTATCTCTTGCTAAGTTGCAACTCTGAAGGATGGGTAGATCTGCCGTTTCTACCTGGTAAAAGTGGAAAAGTTTATGAAGCCACAGACTATTTAAAAACTCTGCAGCCCAAACTGATCCATCTCCTGGTCAGCCCCACTGCTAGTCAAGTTATGTTTTTTGAAGGTTTTGGCCTTAATGCTGATTTGAAAAGAATGTACAGTGAGGTTGACAAGACGAAGCNNTCACGACACCATGCGAAATTTCGTGTCAGCCTTATACGATTTGCTGCATAACATTTTGCCCATCGTATTAGATAAAATCTACAAAGTTCATTACGGACTTTTTCCAAAGGAGAAATGCACGCAGGAGTATTGTCCAGAATTTATGGCCATACCCTATCATGGGGGGGCAGCTGCTGTGGAATCAAGGTTTTCCAACGATTTTGAAGCATTGAGCTACGGTATTCAGTCTCATTTAGAGGAACCTCAAGTACTGCCGCTCCTGAAAAAGGAGTGGCGTCAACTTCGTGAAATTATGTCATCCCAGAAAAACAGACAATACGTGAACCGGACTTTTGCATTTTTGGTGCCGGGTGCATCGACAAAGCTCTTGGAGCGAGAGGATGAGAACAGTGATAAGCTTAAAGAACTTGCAAACTCTATAGCGAAGGATTATAGGCGGCATCTTTACCTTTTGAGGCAGTGGATGGTGCCCCAAATACCTGTCTATCCCATGCAACTATCGACCAATTCTCACATCTATCCTACCCTTTTTTATCGCATTCAAGGCATGAGCGGGACCTTATGGAATGTAGAAACCATGCCGCATTTCTATCGTGACATCAAAAATTCGGATACATTGGAGAGAACGATTAGCTTACTGTGGGAACACAGAGATGTTTCTGTCAATGTTGTTAGCAACGAACCGCGTGACAGTGTGGCCTCGATCGTGGCAAGTTTGCTTGATAAGGATGAGGCGATAACAGCGATTATTGACCAGGGCGGTCTCTTTAAAAATCACAGAAATTTGGATGTTGCCCAGGCACTGTTGGCACACCCCAACACGAAGAATTTTGAGAACGTTATCTACTATGATGAAAGTCAAAAAATCAAAGTATACAACAAGGTCAATCACGAGATTAAGGACTACAACGAAAACCTCTTGGATAAACAAGTGACAACTGCATTTTGGGATGTCCGCCATACCACCGGGTCGAATCTGAGAGTTTTTAACAAAACGAAAGCAGTTGTTTTTATTAATAAAGCGACAATCCTCAGGGATGTGCTTCAAGCAGTCTGGCGATTGCGCGGGCTTGATATTCTTCAGACCGTTGGTTTCGCCATTAACAAGAGTGACTTTGCAGTTGCTCAAAGTGTCCTTAAAGGTAGTTTTGGCAACACCATAGAGATGAATACTCTTAAATTACAAGAATTGTTGCAGTTCGTTATCGCTAATGAAGTTAATACTCTTGGCAAGCAAGGTATCCGTTCTTTTGTTTACGCAATAAAAACTAAAGCCATTGAATACCTTCTTGGGCTCTTTGATGGCAAACTGGATCGATTTTCTTTTGCGAAGATAAAAAAGCTCTTTATCAATAAGCGCCTTGTTAAGCTTTACGAGGCCATTGGGCAACCGACGAAGTCAATCTCGGCGAAAGATTTTGTGACCCTTGAAATTAGTAAGATTATGAAAGAAGAATATATCGATATAATCGCTGACAAAATAGGAAAAATGCACCAGGACCTTAAGGTATTAGGCGACGCGGCTTTAAGCTATCTTCGTAAAGAATTTTTAGTGACGCTCTCTGAGCAGTTCGATCGGGAGGGTGAGCTACAGGTAGATGTAGAGGCTGAGACGCATCAAGAGCTAAGAGAAGAAGCACAAGCTGAGCAAGAGGTGACAATTCAAAATGTACATCGGATTGTGGATGAAAGGAGAGTCAAGTGGGATGAAGACAAATTTTTTAAAAACGAGTATTTCAAAGGCCTTAATTTGAAACCCAATAGAGATTTGCCATTTTTTCTCATGAGGAGCTTTCCGCAAAAAGAACTAACAGCACTCGGATTTAATCCGAAGATCTTTGAGTGGGATCTTAAAGCGAGCTACAATTTATTCCATATTGAAGTGACTGGTGCAGCATTCAGCGCTGACTATGAAAAAGAAATCGGAGATGTTCTGGTCATCTGGGACCAGCGGACGGGCCCTACAGAGTTTATTTTGATCGATCGTGATGAAACGCTGGAATTGGGCAATTTTCTGATCAAGGACTTAGAGAATCCATCCCCACTTTTCGCGCCCAGTACCGTCGCTTTTATTTACAACGTTGGGTCTGGCATTATAAGACAAAATAAAGAGTGTCATCTTACTGATGCGGATGTGCTAGCTAATCCCCACTTTCGTAGGTTACGCTTGCAAGCTAAATTTTTAGGCGGGGATCTATTTTATGACGAAGAGGAATTAAGAGAGTTGGAAGCTTGGATGAAGGACCTAAAAAGGGAAGGGATAGAGCCACACAAAGTGAAAGAAATATTTCTCAAGGTCATTTTGAAGAACCGCGACTATTCACAAAAGAACTTCGTTGGTAGCGAGCTCGAATCAGTCTTTGATGAATTTTGATTTTTGACTCCTCTAGTACCATTCTACTTTGCGGACTTCCAGATTGGCTCGGCGGCCCCTCCGACAAGATG
>PLEQ01000461.1:13678-13804 GCA_003136475.1 Deltaproteobacteria bacterium | reverse complement strand
GCGCCCATCTCCCAGAAGTTGTCGGTGTCAAAACGCAGGATATGGCTCGGATCGATATCCGTTTCTTCACGCCATATTTTCTCAGCTTCATCGTCATCTTTATAAACGG
The DNA here is from genome assembly GCA_003136475.1 of Deltaproteobacteria bacterium. Classification (GTDB taxonomy): domain Bacteria; phylum Bdellovibrionota_B; class Oligoflexia; order Oligoflexales; family Bog-1112; genus BOG-1112. Next base: position 13,695 of record PLEQ01000461.1, on the reverse strand, counting down.
TCGCAAAGAGACGATTT
>PLEQ01000461.1:0-13662 GCA_003136475.1 Deltaproteobacteria bacterium | reverse complement strand
CCCAGCATCTCAAAGAAAGTGTGATGGCGACCATCGCGTCCAACTTCATCCAGGTCATTATGCTTCCCAGACACACGGAGACATTTCTGAGCGTCGACCACGCGCGTCAATCCTGCGCGGTTGTCACCCAAAAATACAGCTTTGAATTGATTCATCCCTGAATTGGTAAAAAGTAAGGTCGGATCGTCGGTCGGTGCGATGCTTGACGAAGGCATGACGCGATGACCACGTTCTTTGAAAAATTCAATATAGGAACGACGAACTTGCTCCGAACTTAGGAAGGGAACTTGGTACGTTTGGGAATCCATAACGGTCTCTTGTTGTGAAGTTAACGACGTGTGTGGGTACTTTGTCTCATTCTAACGGCTGAATACTTATACCAACGGTACCTAAAAAGTCGAGCCATCGCTAACACTCCGTTTAGAAAAGTGTGAACCGCTAGGCGCTTCGGTGACGGGGCTGAAAGGCGGCAGCGATACCACGGAAAGTCTGGCTAAGTGTCTAGTATTACAATTAAATATATACTTTTAGGTCCGGGTCAGCTAGAAATCTCAAGACGATACATAGAAAATAATCTGCGGAAATAGGAGAAAAGATGAAGTTGCGATGGTTGGCACTTGCGGGTGTCGTATTTCTCAATAGCACGCTTCACGCTGAAGTGAGTTCGGATTTTCTGGTCAAAGTCAGGCAAAAATTCAGTGCCCAAAAAGGGGGAGCTATTTCCGCCGCTGACTTTGTTTCCGAGCTCTCCGAAAGCGAGCGCGCCTTTATCGAGAAGACGCAGCAGTATGACTACAGCGATATCTTCCAAGCTACGATCCCTAAAGGGCCCGACGTGTACTCCTATGATCTTTTTCACTGGCAAAGCGTCACGGACAAACTGCAAGAGCGCGGAAAAGACAAGCTCAGCTGCCATAGTGTTTACACTGAGGATTCTAAAACGTTCAGAGAGGAGGACCTGCGTTCCAGAAAAAATCCGCCCTCTCAAGACTTCAATATGAAAAACGCCTGGAGCTTTTCCTACTGTGCGGGTGGCGATGAAGATGCGGACCCGGAGAGCATATTTTTTTACTTCCATGGTGCGACAGGCAATCCCTATAACTGGCTACAACGCGATTCAACCTATGCCATTCGCCAGCGTTGGCGTGAAACAGGTAAATTGCCCAAGTGGGTATCGGTTTCCATCGGCAAGATCGGGCACTTGGCTGAAATAGGTAAAGAGGAAAAGTTCTTTGACGTCATTGTCCCGTATATCGAAGGCAAGCTTGGCTTTAGCCAGCGCCCAAAATATCGCTTCGGCCTGGGCGTTTCCCAAGGTGGGGCCAACATCGTGCATGCCGTTTTAAAGAATGGCGCTTTTTTTGACGCAGCGGTGGCAATCTGTCCCGCCGTTGTCAGTACCCCGCCATCTGCTAGTCGGGCGGAGTGGCGACGCTACGCCCAACGCACGCAAGCTTCGCGCACCTTGCTCCGCTTCGTGCTTTCTCTAGTACCACTCGAGTTTAAAAAACTCGACTATTGGCATAAAGAAGTCGATGCCCTCGCCTTGGGCCAACGCTATTTGAACGCCAAGAGCTCCCCACTCTATATTCAGACAAGCAGTAGAGATAAATTAGGTCTGCAAGAAGGGGGGCAAATATTCGCGATACTAGCCCGTACGCAAGGGGCACGCGTTTTGTTTGAGGCACTGGAAGGTGGCCACTGTGTATTGCGACCTACAAAAATCGCCGATTATTTCACGAGTTTCCAAGAAGGTGAGCTTCCCCTACAGCTGAAATTGCTCGGCAGAACTCGCCGATAGCAAGTGGGCATCACACGTCTACTTTAGGCTTCCCTCAATTCCTGCCCTCTAGCGTGTTCAGTCTAGCTGAGCACCCTAGCACAAGAGAAGGCATGCACACCGTAGGACGATTAGGTTCCCATAGTGTAAGTATCAGTTCTCCGGCAGTGTTGCTGCGGAAAAGCTCATTCCCAATATAGCAAAATCCCGGTAGAAAACCAGGAGTATCACCCCTCAGGCCCATGCGAGAGATCGCCAACGAGGCGATGGGCTGGTCTTCTAAAGAGCGCCAGCTCCTTCGTCCGTGGGTGAAAAATGACAGTTGGGAATTTAGGCCTATCGGAGCTGAGATGAGCGCACAAATTTTTGTCGTAGCCACCCCCCTAGGTAACCGTGAAGATCTTTCCCCCCGTGCGCAAAGAATTTTGCAAACAGCCGATCTTATTGCGTGTGAAGACACCCGGCGGACGGGGCAGCTTCTCCGGAGTCTGGAAATCGTGCATGCCCAACTGGTCTCTTACTACGACGCCATCGAAGGCAAACGGGCAGAGGATCTTATCACTCGTGTACAAAGCGAGCAGCTCAGCCTCGCCCTGGTCTCAGATGCTGGCACGCCTGCTATAGCCGATCCAGGTTTTCGTCTAGTCAAACGCGCCCATGAACTCGGTATTCCGGTGCGAGTCATCCCCGGACCTTCGACTTTGTCAGCACTCGTGAGTGTTGCAGGCTTACCGAGCGATCGCATCCTCTTCGTGGGTTTTTTACCTCGTAAGAAAAATCAACTGATTGCAGAAATCGCGACTTGGAAACAAAGCCTCGCCTCCATCGTTGCCTTTGAAAGTCCCCTGCGCTTGCGGGATTCTTTGGCTGTGCTCGCCGAACAGCTACCCAATGCCGAAATTTGTATTGGACGGGAACTGACGAAACTCTACGAAGAGGTGCAGACATCTAGCATCGCGCAGGCCGTGCAATGGGCCAAGGCCCATACGCATCTCAAAGGTGAACTCGCCTTGATGATCCATACCGCTACGACTGAAGAAGAGAAGGCCGACGTCGAATGGGAGCCTCTTCTGCGCAAGGCACAGTTTTTGCTGGAACGGGGGCTCTCGCATAAAGATATAGTCGCGTGCCTTGGCGATGAGCATATCGACCGCAAGGAACTTTATCGACGCCTGCTTGAGCTCAAAAACAAGCTCTAGAGCAAGGTCTTGCTGGCTTGCTGACCCAAAAATCTTGGGTTAAATTCATTTTAACAGATCAAAAGCATAGGAGTCGGCATGAAAAACGGCATTGTTATTGTCATTCTCGCTTTGCTGATGAGTGCGTTTAAGCTATCGAACGACGAACAAGAAAAATGTTCTATAAAAGAAGAAACGCCCTGTGCCGATCCGGCAGCTGCTTCGGATGATAAATCTTATATTTTTCGAAGCCCATCCGTCTTGGATTCTGAAGCAGCCTTAAAGCTTCAGCTCAGTAGCTACCAGGAGCTCCGGGAAAAACTTCACAAAAATCGTCAGCTAAAAATCTTTGTAATCACCCCCACACTCCCGAAGCCCTATGAGCAACAAATACGCGAGCATATCGCGGCCCTCAAGACTAGGACGCCAGAACATTGGGAACTTCTAAGCTATCTGGATCAAGTGCCAAAAAATGCCTTATTGCGCATTCGCCTCTTACCCAGAACTTTGCAAGCAGCCCTCTTTGCAGAGGTTCCTTTCAGTCGTTTTCAAATGACCGACACAAACTATACCGAGCACGTCTTTTTACAGTTAGCGTCTGCCTTTCCGCGTGAGCTGGAGGTCGAAGACGTTTTGAGCGAAGCCCAAAAGACTCTTGTTTTGAAGCCTGGTGCCCTTGCTATCCTTGTCGCTCAAGGCCTTGCCAAAAGCGTTCACCCCAAGCTGGAGACCAAGATAGACTTCGATAGAAAATAAGTGGCTTAATTTCTACATCAAAGTCCCGATAGACTCCTGGGGGGGTCTGTTCGATCATGGTTGTGGATTTCGAAAAACTTGTGAATTTTCCCAAGGATATCGATAAGAATCAGCCGGTTCTTATTGTGGATCATCAACAAGACCTCCGCATGATCATTGCTCATCAACTGTCCCTACTGAAATTTCGTAACGTGCTTCAGGCTCCAGACGCTGTCCGAGCCTTCAAATATGTCCGAGAAGAAAAAGCTATCTCACTCATTATCTGCAGTTTGGAACTTCCCGACGCCGATGGTCTCACCTTTCTTGCGGAAATCAGTGAAGATATGGCTTTGAATCGACCGCCATTTTGTCTGACGATGTTTGATCCCAATAAAGAAAAAATTATGCTAGCTGTAGAAAGATGTGTTGACGAAATTCTTGTTAAACCGTTTCAGCTCTCTGAGGTTATGGTTAAAGTTCATAAGGGATTTTTCTCTTTTCATAATCCAAAAAATCCTGAAAAAATCTACCAGATAGCCAAAGAGTCTTTTCGCGCTGAAAACTATGACAAAGCTGAGGACCTCTACAACTCACTTGCTAAAATTGCACCGCATACAGCGCGGCCTCTGGTTGGACTCGCTCGCATTGCTGAAAAACGCGGTCAGCAGGACAAGGCTTTTCAACTGCTCGACCAAGCTGAAAAGAACAATTCCTTCTATGTTCATCTTTATGAAGAGCGTGCCCAGATGCACTTGAAAATGCATAATGTGGATGATGCTCTCAATGAGTATCGACGTGCCATCGAAATTTCTCCGCTCAACCCCATTCGCTATATCAAGGCGGCTGAAGTCCTCTTGCACCATAAACGTTACAGCGAGATGGTTGAAGTTTTAGAAATGGCCATAAAAAGAGATATACCTGCACCCGACCTTTGGCATTATATGAGTCTCGGGTACTACCAACTGAAGAATTATAGATCTGCGATTCAATACACCAAGAAAGCTCTTATCAATGAGCCTGAAAATGTTGTGTACTTGAATCAGCTCGCGCTCGCTCATAAAGCTTGCAATGAATTCAAAGAAGCTGCAGCACTCTACAACACAGTCATTAAACTCGATGCCGGTAATATTCAGGCCCAATACAACAAAGCGATTATGTTGATCGAACAACATAAGTTAGAGGAAGCGAAAAAAATTCTCACACGCCTTGTTAAAAAATATCCAGAGTTTGCCAAAGCCCAAGAAAAATTGCAGGAACTTGGGAGCGTTCAGGACGATGAAAAGAAGGCTTCTTAGGCACTAGCAGAGTCTGGCCCCGAGAAGAGACGCGTCGTGGTCGTAAGTGGCAAGACGAATATGTCCCTTGGCATCCGGCAAGCCCAAGAGTAGAAATTCCGAAACAAACCCTGCAATATTGCGCTGGCCAATGTTGACCACCCCCAGTACCGCTTTCCCGACAAGTTCTGAAACGGCGTAGTGCTGCGTGATTTGCGCGGAGCTTGCCTTGATGCCCAGCTCCGGTCCAAAATCTACCCAGACTTTGTAGGCAGGATTTTTTGCGCGCTCAAAAACTTCGGCTTTAGTAATCACGCCTGCTCGAATGTCTATTTTTGCAAAATCATTATAGTCAGCCATACCTTCTCCTTCTTTGGAGAAGTCCTCTATCTTAAGAGAAGATTAAAGACAAGCGAGGAGTTTGTGACCAGGCCATCCTGAACATGGCGCTTCACGAAACGTTCATCAGTTTTGATGTATGAGTTTCAATGAATAAGAAAAATAATAAGAAGAGAGATATTTATGAAGCTGCAGTTTGTACTGTCGATTTCGCTTGGTATTTTTTGCACTCTACCTTCTTTCGCTGAGTACAAGCCTTCAGCTACCGAAGGAAAGGTATATAGGGAACCCACGAAAGATAGGAAAATGTTCCATCATTCTGCACCTAAATGGCGTATCTGTAAGAATTTTCTAGCAGGTCCTCCGAGTCCTTCGAATAAAGACNNGGTATATATTTGGGACGAGAAAACGAATGAGTGGAAAATTAAATTCTCAAAGAATATTCTACCGCCTAAAGTTTATTTGAAAATTACATGTGGTCCCGTCTCCAAAGAGCTGGCGAAGGAATATATTTTAGCCGAACTTGTCAAAGATAAACCCAGGTCTAACATTATTGCACCGTTGCTCGAAATTCATAAGGACCTGAGAGGAGAGTTAAAAGCCGAGAGGCACATACATGAGCTGTTTGATGGTGAAATCCCAATGCGGGTAGTCAGAAAAGAAATCAAGAAGGAGTTTAAGGGAAATGCACCCAGCAAGAAAAAAATTGCAGCTTTGCTAGCAAAATATCCTTGCCTGGCTCAGGACTTCGATAGTCGGGGCTATGTGCATGAGGCACTCACTGAATGTTTGGCTGGGCAAAGAGGTGCCCAGAGCGTTTCCCTTCTTGATTTGTGAAAATCGAAAAGATCCTCAACAAATATCGAAGTAGTACAGGCACGGATGAGTGTAATTGGAGGGACCGCCCTCGTTCACGAGTAAGCCGATGCCGCCTTCTTCGCAGGTTCGGCGTATCATCATCCCATCCCAGCGCCACTTATTTCCCAAAGCAAAGAGTGGATAGATCGGTCGACTGGCACAGAGCGCAAGGACACGTTGCTCTTTGCCAGGCGCGTCGTGAGCATTGGGGTCGACGAGGGCACCGTCTTGCATTTGCCCATTGAGACCAAAGAGATTTTCGCTAGCGATGGGCAGAAAGCGTCCGAGTTCTTGGACGAAGTAATGAGGACTGGCTGAGATCACATAGGGAACGATCCCTTCTTCCTCGCAAAAGACGAGTAGATCTTTGGCAAAAGAAAAAAAGTACTTCTCTACGATTTCTCCGAGATGGTGGATGATGAATTCGCGTAGGGTTTTATCTTCTTCCGTCGCTAGATTAGCGACCAGATTACCGGCCCATAGGTAAGCTTCTTCAGGTCGCGCAAAATCTCTTTCATATTTTTCCCAGAACTGACGCAACCCTTCCGGGCCAATGAAACCCGGCAGAGTGCCGCCAAGAATGGCGAGATCTAGCAGACCGAGGTAGGTGTTGCGTCCGGTTTTTTTACCTTCGGTGATATCACCTTCGATGAGGGAGCCATCGAAGTCTAAAAACGCAACAGGCTGACGCGTAGGGAATCGTAGCTGACCCAAGCGTTTTTTCTCGCGTAGCGCTTCTTTGAGAAACTGCGGGACTTTGCTATGAGCTTGTTTTGCCATAAGTCCTCCTACAAAGTGCTTGGTGTATTTTCGGCACGGAGATAATCTTTAAGGCCCTTACCCAAACTGGTCAAATTCGGTGCCAGCATCTTTTCGATCATCTGCTCGAGCAGGGGATGAATTTGCTTGGCTATAAATTTGGGAATACCGGGAATTTTCTCAGGGTAGATGTGCACCTCGCACATCAGGGTCAAACGGACTTTATCGGCTTCGGCACGAAAACTATTGGTGCCGCGGGCTTCATAAATGCCTTGGGCAAAGTACGGCTCAATTTCGTATTCCACCTGTCGGAGTTCGTCGTTCCAATAGGCGATGTCCTTCCACGAGAAGAGGTTTTCGTTGATAAACTTTTTAGCCAGACCTGGAATATTGGGTTCACCGATCCATTGGTTGACGATGTAGTCGCGGCCGTCGGTTTTTTTTTCGCGTTGAATCACTTTGATTTCTTTGATGCTCGGCAAATACTGGACGATTTTTGGCAGATGGTCTTTGACCAGAGTATACACTTTTTCAAGTGGGGCGTTGATGATGTCGGTATGTTCTAATTTCATAAATTCCCTTTTAAGCTCTGCGAAGGTGCCAAGCTTTAACGTGCACAAAAGATTGAAGACCTAATTTCGAAAGTGTCGTGCCTAAACCTGAGTTCTTTCTTCCTGTCCATGGGAGAAAGGGGCTGACGCGGTCGCAAGCGTTCCAATAGACTGTGCCGGTTTCCATGGCGGAGAGAATTTTCTCCGCTCGTTGCTCATCCCGTGTGCAGACGCTGGCGGTCAATCCATAAGTGGTGTCTTGCATCCATTTCAGGGCTTCGGAATCGTCCCGAACTTTTTGAATACCGATCACGGGACCAAAGGATTCTTCTCGCATGATTGTCATGGAGTGGTCAACGTTTGTGAGGACTACGGGTTTAAAGAACCAGCCTTTACCGGACTGTACGCCACCTTCAAGCAGCACACGGGCGCCCTTAGCGGTGGCATCAGCTACTTGGTCGCTGAGGAATTTTAATGGGCTTTGGCGAGCTAGGGGGCCGAGATAGGTTTTTTCAGAACGCGGGTCGCCCATGGCGTATTTGCGGACGACAGCACAGAACGCTTCGAGGAAGGCGTCGAAGACCGCTTCATGCACGTAGATGCGTTCTACTGCACAACAACTTTGTCCTGCATTGTAGAAAGCGCCATCGGCAAGCATCTCGGCGGTTTTTGCAATATCGACGTCGTTACACACGTAGGCTGGATCTTTGCCACCGAGTTCCATTTCGGTTCGGATAAAACGCGGTGCGACGCTTGCTGCGATTTTTTGTCCGGTTGCGACCGAGCCGGTGAAAAAGACGCCTTGGATATCTTGGTTCAGCAGGTGAGTGCCGACGTCTCCGGCGCCGCATACCAATTGCAGGACGCCGTCTGGTAGGCCAGCTTTGGCGAAAAGGCTTGCAACTTTTTTGCCGCTGAACAGAGCCAATTCGGAGGGCTTGTAGAGGACGGTATTGCCGGTCAGGAGCGCCGGTACATAGACGTTGGAGCCGACGAAGTACGGATAGTTCCAAGCTGAGATATTGGCCACGACCCCGAGGGGTTCAAAGCAGATTTTTTCCCGAATCTCATCGGTACTGATGATGGTTTGTTCATGGATCACTTCGTCGACAGCTCCGAGGAAGAAGTTGATCCGCTTGAGTGTCCCGGCGATTTCGTTACGCGCCTGGGCGATGGGTTTTCCCATCTCGCGGGTTAGGGTCTGGGCACAGTCTTCTTGCTCATCGCGCAGGAGCTCGCCAAAGCGATACAGAATGGCTTTGCGTTCTTCGAGCGGCGTATTGCGCCAGCTAGGTAGCATCGTTTTGGCTTTGACGTATTTCTCTGCAACTTGTTGAGCGGTATCGGGTACGATTTCTGCGATCAGTTCTTCATTCGNNTGAAATCATGCCAATAATTCCTTTGCTAAATTGAGTGAGCGCGCGTGCGGTGGCTAAACGTTAGGATTGAGTTTTTTGCGTTTTAACGACCTGCATGAAGTGCTCCAGGATGGGGAAGGGATCGAGGAGCTCGACGTCTTCCGGATCTTGGAACTCTGGGTGCCACTGGATTCCCCAGCAAAACTGTCCCTTTGCGAGACGGACAGCTTCGATGATGCCGTCTTCGGCTAGGGCTTCCACTTTGAGGCCTTTGCCTAAGACTTTGATCGCTTGATGATGCACAGAGTTTATGGTCGCTTCACCTTGGCCTGGAAAANNGCACGAAGGACACTCGGTGCTGATTTTTTTCATAGATTTCGGCATTGCGGTGGACGAGTGTTTTCGGCACTTGGGTGTTGATATCTTGGTAGAGAGTGCCACCGAGGGCCACGTTGATGAGTTGTTGGCCACGGCAGATGCCGAGTATAGGACGCTGCAGGTCTAGGGCCGCATGAACAAGGTCGAGTTCGTACAGATCCCGAACACGGTCACCGTGCCAGTCTTCCCGAAGCGGACTTTCACCGTAGGATTCGNNCTCACGGTAGCTTAGCTTTCCGGGCCTAAGTGGGGGAATCATAAAGACCAGAGCGCCGCGTGCCATGAGATAGCGTGGGAGCGATTCCACAACATAGAGGAGGGGGCGACCGTTATAGACCGTTCGCGTTTTGTCTTCATGAAAAAGACAGCAAGAAAGGCCTATGCAAATATTTGCGCTAGACATGAGCTCCGCCTTCTTGGAACAACTTTTCAAAATCAGCTCGGGTGCAGGCTCGGGTATTGTTCAAGTGGCACGTGTCCTGCGTTGCGACATCGAGGAGACGCGGAGTCAGCTTGACGTTTAACTCAGATAGCGAGTTCGGGATCTTCAGTGTCCGGCAAAGTTCGCCTAGCCAGCGGATAAAACCTTGACCTTTTTCGCTGGCTGAGCCTTGGATGCCAACGACTTCACCCATAGTTGTGAATTTCTCGGCTTGCTGCTCGTAATTGAATCTCATACTCGGAACAATCATCATCGCATTTGCCAGACCATGGTGAAGATCATAGCATGTTGAGAGTGCATGAGCACAAGAGTGGGTCACACCGAGGCCTTTTTGGAAGGCGATCGCCCCCATCATCGCAGCCATCAGCATACCACCGCGTGCCTCGCGATCCGATGGATTTTCAAAGGCGCGGACCAGGTAGCGGTTGACGTAACGCAGTCCTTCCAAGGCTATGCCTTCGCAAATCGGGTGAAAGTTCTTTGCCAGGTAAGCTTCTACATTATGAGTCAGCGCGTCCATGCCCGTCGCTGCGGTTAGATGTGGTGGTAAGGATAGTGTTAGATCGGGATCTGCGATGACGTGCCGGGGAATGAGCGCTGCGCCCCACACAATAATTTTCTGGTGATTGTCATCACGCGAGACCACCGAGCTTCCGCCCACTTCACTACCCGTGCCCGCTGTTGTCGGGATAGAAATGGTCAGTGGTAAGAGGTCGGCGCGCACAGGCAAGCCGTTGGGTTTGTCATCTTCGTAGTCTAGAATATTACCAGGGTGATGGCTCATCAAAGCGATCGCTTTCCCCACGTCTAAGGCGCAGCCGCCTCCGATCGATAGAACAGCATCCGCGTCATGGGCTTTATAAGCACGAACGCCTTGCTCGACATGGCTGATCAAGGGATTGCCCGCAGCTTCGGAGTAGACGGCAACTGCGAGACCCTTGGCTTCTAAGCCGCTAACGAGGCTCGTCAGCATCGGCGTTTTTGCCAACGCTTGATCGGTGACGATCAGGGGCNNTTCGCTTTACCATCAAGCACTAAGGAAGCGGTGAGACGAATGGCGCCACTGCCAAAATTGATCTGCGTTGGAAAACGAAATTTCGATATTTGAGTCACAGTTTCTCCTCTAAAAATAAACAGCTCTATTTAACTTCTAAGAAGCTGTTTGAAANNAGGCTTTTCAAACAGCTTCTAAATAATCTCCAAGTAACGTTGCAGCTCCCAGTCATTCACAGCGCGTTGCGAAAGATCCCATTCCCAGGTTCGCGTATTGGCAAAATGCTCCACAAAATTCTCTCCGAACAGTTCACAGGCAATCTCAGATTTGCGCAAGCCCTCAGCAGCGCCCAAGAGGTTGCGAGCAAACGGTGCAGCTTTTGAATCTTGGTAACCGTTGCCGACAATGGGCGCTTGGTCGAGACGCAATTGTTTTTTAACTCCCATCAAGCCGGCACCCAAAGCTGCAGCAATAGCGAGGTAGGGATTTATATCCGAACCCCCGACTCTCACTTCCACACGGGTTGCATTATCATGCGAGTTGATCACCCGGAAGGCGCAGGTCCGATTATCTAAACCCCATGTTGCTCGGGTTGGCGCCCAATAGCCTTCGACCAAGCGTTTGAAGCTGTTCACGGTCGGTGCAAAAAGAGCGAGCAGTTCTGGAATATATTGAATCTGCCCAGCTAGAAAACTTTGAAAGAGCGCACTCATTTTATGACGTGCTGTCGTGTCCGCAAAGACGCTTGCTCCTTTGTCATCCAAGAGACTCATGTGCAGGTGACCACCGCATCCTGCTAAATCTGTATTCCAGCGCGGCATGAAGCTTGCGAGAATGCCAAGTTTACTACCGATCTCTTTCACACCGGTCTTGAAGAGAGTGCCGCGATCGGCAGCTGTGAGCGGATCACAATTCATAATCGCTCCCTCCAGTACGCCCGGACCGGTTTCCGTATGCAAACCTTCGAGTGGGACATTGAAGGAGTGCATAGACTCCATCAGGTTTTTGAAAAATTCGTGATTCAAACTCGAGCGCAAAACCGAGTAGCCAAACATGCCAGGACTGAGCGGAACTAATTTTTTATAGTTTTTTTCACGGACACTCTCGGGTGTTTCCTTAAAATTGAACCACTCAAATTCGACTCCGACCTTGGCTGAAAAGCCCATGCTTTGCATCAACCCGATCACTTTTTTCAAGATCTGTCGCGGACAAATCTCGAGTGGCTCACCTTTCGCATTTTGAAAATCTGCAAGAAAAAAAGGCGTCTTGTCATCCCACGGAATAAAACGCAGGGTCTTGAGGTCGATGCGGGCTTCGGCGTCCGGATACCCGGTGTGCCAGCCTGTATATTTACTGTTCATGTAACACTGATCGGAGCTGTCCCAACCGAAAATGACATTGCAAAAACCGAAACCTTTTTCACTTGCGGAAATGAATTTATCGATATGAATGTACTTGCCGCGTAATACNNCGACTTTAACTTTTTGATGTCCCAGATCACTAAGGTGACGAATAATATCTTCAACGGAGGTGTACTTTTCCATAAATCCACTTTCTGGCTTAGTCACGCCGGCACTCAATACAAAATATTCGGTAGTTTAGGTCGCATTTTCTGAGATTAGACTAAGAATGTATCCGAAAATATCTCATGCTCATCTAGAAGGCTGCGTCAGAGCCCAGACAAAGCGCCTTGCGTGGGTGGGTGACGGACTGGAGCAAAGTAGGTATATAATGATGCCGATTACTGTAAAGGGTAAACCATGAGCGCTTTGATCACGCAACTTCTCCGAGAGTCTCGTTCGTTTCCACCACCGAAATTGTTTCAGTCCCAAGCCTTCCTCAATGATGAGAGCGTCTATCAGAGTCTGTGGACACGGGCGAAAGACTTACCTGAACAGTTTTGGCAGGAGCAAGCGCAGGCCTTGTTAGATTGGGAGACGCCTTGGACCCGTGTGCTTGAAGAGCCCACGCCTCACAACTATCGCTGGTTTGTTGGTGCCAAGCTCAACGCTGCGTGGAACTGTTTAGATCGTCATCTTAAAACCCGTGGGGACAAAATTGCCATTTACTGGGAGGGTGAGCCAGGCGATCGCAAGACTTTTACTTATACGGAGCTGCATGAAGAGGTTTGCCGCTTCGCAAATGTTCTCGAAGGCCTTAAGGTACAGGCTGGCGACATTGTCACGCTGTATCTGCCCTTGCTGCCTGAGCTCGTCATCGCAATGCTAGCCTGCGCGCGTATTGGTGCGACCCATAATGTGGTTTTTGCCGGCTTTAGTGCGCAAGCTTTGCAAGATCGCATCAACAATTGCGGGTCTAAGATCGTCCTTACGGCAGATGGTGGTTTTCGCAAGGGCAAGGCCCTGCCTCTCAAGCGCGTGGTGGACGAGGCCTTAGTGGCCGCCCCCTCGGTCGAACGCGTCATCGTCCTGATGCGTGCCGGTGTTCCCATCAAGATGGAAGCGGGTCGGGATCTCTGGTGGCACCAGTTGACGGCAGCTGCAGATTTGCGACATACCGCACAGGCCTTCCCTTCGGAACATCCACTCTTCCTTCTCTACACTTCGGGTAGCACTGGCAAACCCAAAGGCATCGTCCACGGCACCGGCGGATATATGGTGGGTGTGACCCTCTCCACTCAATACGTCTTCGATTTAAAAGAAGACGACATACTCTGGTGCACAGCCGATGCCGGGTGGATCACCGGCCATAGTTATAGTATCTACGGCCCGCTTTCCAATGGCGCGAGTGTCTTTCTCTATGAAGGGGCGCCGAATCAACCGCACTGGGGGCGTTTCTGGCACTTGATTGAAAAATATCGGATCAGCATTTTGTATACCGCTCCCACTGCGATTCGATCGTTCATGCGCGAAGGGCAAACCTGGCCTGAGCAATACGATCTCAGTTCGCTACGCCTGCTGGGGAGCGTGGGCGAGCCGATCAATCCCGAGGCGTGGATGTGGTACCACACCATCATTGGTAAGGAACGCTGTCCAATCGTCGACACCTGGTGGCA
>PLEQ01000293.1 GCA_003136475.1 Deltaproteobacteria bacterium | reverse complement strand
TTGGATATTTAAACAGGCTATAGACCAGGCCACGAACCTCGAAAGCTTTGCCATTGTATACTCTGACATCCCAGAGCTTATCCAAATCGCCATTCAAAAGGGCGTACATCCGATCGTTGCCTTAGCTAGCGATTGTCCTTTGAAAGCAACGGCCAAGATACTGAGAGTATGGAATCTAAAGATTTAGAAAGAGCTGCTGTATGAAAAAAGAAGACGTCGTTCTGATTGTCGAAGACCATCCATACGAACTTGAAAATTACATTCTTCTCGCAAAAAAGGCCGGACTGATACCCTTTGGGGTGGCAAGCGTCGAAGCTGCTCGCAAGATCTTGGAGCATAAACCTATCGATATTCTCTTAAGCGATATCTTTCTAAGCAAAGGCCAAGACGGTCGTGAGGGCATTGCTTTGGTAGAGGAAGCCCAGCATCTCCAAGCGCATATTTTGCCGCTTGTGATGTCTTCACACCCCGATGAGACGATTTATCGTGANNGCCAAGGGCGCTTTATTTGCCTTAAAAAAGCCCCTCGTCAACGCTGATGAGATTCTCATTGCGATTCGAGCTGCTAAAGAAAAACGTATGCTTACTAAACTTCATGCGAAGCGATCGACCCCACTCCCGACCCATCTGCAGGAACTTTGTCCCGACGGTCTCTGTCTTGAAGGGAGTGTACGGCGATGGGTCGAGGTTGCCGCCCAGAATGCAAAACTACCGATCGTCATCTATGGCGAAACGGGTACGGGTAAAGAAGAAGTTGCCAAACTGATCGCACGACGGAGAGTCCATCACGAAGGAGACATTCCTTTCGTGCCGGTCAATTGCGCACTCTTAGGTGGCGATCTTGCACCCTCCCTGCTCTTTGGCCATAAGAAAGGGGCCTTTTCCGGCGCCTATGCCACCACCCAAGGCTACGTCGGAGAAGCGCATGGAGGTATTTTATTTCTCGATGAAATCCATACCCTCTCTTTAAGTTGTCAGCAAAAATTTCTGCGCGTCCTCAATGACGGCGCTTACAGCAGGATTGGTGATACCAAGGAGTTGCATTCGAATTTCCAAGTCATTGTAGCGAGCACTCGCGATTTAGATGATGCGGTCGATGATGGAAAATTCCTGCTCGACCTCCGGGTTCGGCTTACGGGCATCGACATCCCTCTTGCGCCCCTTCGTGAAAGAAAGGCGGACATACCGCTTTTGGTGGAACTCTTCTTTTTAAAAGAAGCTATCGCAATGAGCCCTTCAGAGCTAAACACCCTTGCCAATCGCTGTCAGGAATTTTATTGGCAAGGCAATATTCGGCAACTTTTCCAATGTTTACGTGCTCTTCTTGCAATTTCTAACGCTGAGGGACAGTTGCCTCTTGCTGAAAATCTTCCTATACTCAGAACGATGTGTGCTCCTAATCGATAATTAATTAATTAGAATTAATCTTTTAATTGCGATTTCCGATAGCAACTCAAGAGGTTAAAATTGAGCAAAAAGGGCTACAATATATTAGTTGTCGATGATGTACCGCATCTGCGGGACGTTCTGACGTTTAGTTTCGAGGAAGAAGGCAACCATGTGTTTGGAGCGGGGTCCTGTCAGGACGCTTATGCCATCCTCGATAAGAATGCGATTGACCTTGTTATCACCGATTTACATATGCCCGAGGAAAATGGGCTGAACTTACTCGATAGAATCGGCGGGACAACGCAAGGTGGCCGCCCTTGTGTCTTTGTACTGACTGCGTTTGATGATGTGCCGGTGGAAGAGTTGCTTTCCAAAGGTGCTGAAATGGTCTTTGCCAAACCCTTTAGCCCGGAGCATCTGATTCGAGAGGCTAGACATGCTTTGGGGGAAAGGGACATAGTCGCTGAAGTTCGCAGCCTTTTGCCCATGGTAAAACAAAGTTACCGTCAATTGACCACGTTGAATCCAGGAGACGTGCAAGACGTCGTACTTGGCCGCGGGGGTCTGTTCCTTCCCATGCAAAATGCTACGCGATTCAAACCGGGTGACCGGGTTGAATTTTCCCTCAGTTTTTCAGAGGATGATTTAAAAAATTTAGTCTTTACGGGACAGGTTGAGTGGGTTCGGAAAGAAAGCCGCGCTAACCTTTTCGCCGGTATCGGCGTTCGATTCACCCGCGTGGATGCCAAGACTCAAGACAAACTCCATCAAAAAATTCAAAGAACCCACGTCATTGCCTTTATCCCCCTAGGTGATAAAGCCGCTTAGTCCTCAGCCGCTCAATCCCGCGCAGGCTTAAAGTTCTTCCTTGCTTTTTAAACCCGTTTCTATTCAAATCGCCGCCTCTAGAAGAGGAGCGCTTCCTAAGAAATAGCAGAGAAAACCTGCAATTGATGGCCTGCTATAGAGGAGAGAAGTGCCGAAGCGATGCAAATGAGCCGACATTTGGGTCGCTGGTTATGGTGGTTAAATCCTCATAACTGTCACAAGGTCCGCTTGTGAGGAGCTTCTGTGCCTCTTGTCCCAGTCTTTGCAAGCGCCTGGAACCTTCCTCTCTAGACTCACTAAACGTTCGGAATCGTGAAATCACATGATGGAGAGTTCATGGATTGGGGTCCCCTTTTTCGCAAAAAATCTGTCGCTGACATAGTCAGTGAATACGAGTCACAACAGCAGTCATCGCAACTTAAGAAAGTGTTGGGTGTTTGGGATCTGACCATGTTTGGGATTGCGGCAGTCGTTGGTGCCGGTATTTTTTCAACCATTGGCAGTGCCGCTTTTAACGGCGGTCCAGCGGTAGTATTGCTTTTTGTCTTTACCGCAATTGCTTGTGGCTTTTGTGCCCTTTGCTATGCCGAATTCGCATCTTCCGTTCCCATAGCCGGCTCCGCTTATACCTATTCGTACATTGCTTTTGGTGAATTCATTGCTTGGATTATCGGCTGGGATCTCCTCATGGAATATGCCATCGGAGATATTGCGATCACCATATCGTGGAGCCAGTATTTTGTCGGCCTCTTAAAATACTATGGTTTCGAAATTCCGACTCATTTTGCGATCGACTATTTTAGTGCGCGTAGCGGCTTCGATCACGTGCAAGGTCTGTTGGCACAGGGTATCAGCTTGCCCGAAATCCTTCAGTCCTTGGCCAACCCAATGGTGATGAAGGGGTACAACGCTTGGCTGGCAGCCCCCCGGATCCTGAACTTCCCAGTTATACTGGATCTCCCAACCTTTCTTATTACAGCGATCGTTACCTGGATTATTTTTTTAGGCATCGAAGATTCCAAACGGTTTTCGAAACTGATGGTCGGTCTCAAACTAGCTGTTATTTTTTTCGTGGTCGCGGTTGGCATTTTCTATATNNGACAACTGGGTGCCGTTTGCGCCCAATGGCACTTCCGGAATCTTAAAAGGGATTTCCGCTGTCTTCTTTGCCTACATTGGCTTCGACGTCATCTCCACCACAGCTGAAGAGTGCAAAAATCCGCAACGGGATCTACCACGCGCTATGATCTACGCCTTGCTCCTATGCACAGTGATTTATGTCATTCTTGGCTTTGTGGTCACCGGCGTAGTCAATTACAAAAATTTGCAAGTCGGAGAANNTATTGGCCCTGAGGGCGCCAATATCCCCTGGTCCTCCGGTATTATTGCCCTGACGGCCGTCGTTGCACTGGCTGGCGTTCTCTTGGTTTACCAGCTTGGTCAGACAAGGATTTGGATGGTCATGGGCCGCGATGGTCTCTTACCTCCGTTTTTTTCTAAAATACATCCTAAGTACAAAACCCCCTGGATATCCACACTGCTCGCCGGCGTGTTTGTCGCTGTGCCTTCACTTTTTTTAAATCTCACGGAAGTGACGGATCTCAATAGTATCGGTACTCTCTTTGCATTCATGTTGGTTTCAGCAGGCGTCTTGGTGATGGATCCTTATAACCAAGACAAAGCCAAGAAATTTCGCATGCCCTACATCAATTCCCGATACACCTACCCCGCATTCCTGATTACAACAGCCTGCCTTCTGCGCTTTGGACAGGCTCGCGGGTACTTTACGATTTTGGAATGGAAAGATTTTCAGGACTTCGCAACGCTCCTTGAGAAGATCCCGCTCCTAGCCTTCGCAGCTGGCATCCTTGGGCTCTGCTATTTGAGCATCAAGAAGAAACTTTCCCTGATCCCCGTCATGGCTCTAACCTTGAGCAGTTATTTGGTAACGGAATTGGGGATTAAAACCTGGATTCGTTTTGGTGTCTGGCTTCTTATCGGTGGCGTTGTGTATTTTTTCTATGGACATAAAAATAGCCTTCTTGCGAAAGATGCTAGACAGCAAAAAATCTAGAAAATTTCCAAGTCCACCACTTTTCTTTGCTGGACTTTAGACTACTATTTGGTTTCGGAAAGCATGCAGAAACATTAATCTCGAGGAGACTTTCTGCAAAACTATTAAAAATGGGTTAATATTATGTCGTTAGGTATAGAGGATCTCATTTCCTGGGCTCGTAGTAAGGGGGCTAGCGATCTTCATCTCGAAGCTGGAATGGCACCGGTGCTAAGGGTGCGCGGTAACTTGGTCCATTCCGATTCGACGCTTTCGTCCGCTGAGCTGATGAGTATGGCTCGCAGTCTTGTGGGTGGGGATAATTGGTCGCAGTTTCTTGAGCAAAAATCCTTTGATTTATCGATGACGCTTTGCGGCGTGCGCTGCCGAGTTAACGTATTAAAGACGTCTCGCGGTGTAGGAATGGCGATTCGACTCTTGGCAACGTTTAAGGCAAGTTTCGAAAGATTGAACTTGCACCCCGACCTGCACGAGATCCTCTCGAACCGACACGGCCTGGTGCTTATAAGTGGGCCGACTGGTAGCGGAAAATCATCGACGATGGCAGCGATGATTGAGGAAATCAACGTTCGTTTTGAACGTCATATTATTACCATTGAGAATCCCATCGAATACTACTTTAAATCGCAGTCTTCTCTTATACGCCAACGTGAAGTTGGTCGTGACACACCTTCCTTTAACCGGGCGCTCATCGATGCACTCAGGGAAGACCCTGATGTGATCATGGTGGGAGAGATGCGTGATACGGAGACGATGCGGTTGACACTCAATGCGGCGGAAACGGGCCACCTTGTTTTAGCGACGGTTCATTCGTCCAATGTTGCTGAGGCTATCCAAAGGGTGGTCTCAGCGTTTCCGGCAGAAATACAAGAGTCTGTGCGCAGTCAACTTGCGGATTGTTTAGTTGCGGTCATTTGCCAGCGTTTACGGTACAGACCCGATCTCAAGATTCGTGTTCCAGAATGTGAGATCATGTTCACGAACACGACAATGAAAGTACTGATACGCGAAGGCAAGTTTTTCAAAATCNNCAGACCGGGGTGAGTGAAAAGATGTGGACGTTCTCTCGCTATGCAGGCTGGTTGAATTCAAAGAATAATTTTTTTGTCCCCTCCGAACGCGACCATTACGAGTCTGGCGACGAAGCTTCGGTCTCGCTTCCACGAAGGTCACAAGAATCTAAAATGCACTCTCCCCAGCAAAAACCTGCAAAATCTGTTGTGGATACAAACAAGGCCTCTTCCAGGCAGGTGCCCGCATCCGATCTTTCACACGCCGAAGATGTCCTGATTATACACGACGATGATGAAGATGATTTGGATCATATAGTCAAAGGTTTGAAGTGATTCGTTGTTAGGAGTTCAAATGAGCTTTTATCCTGCGTGTTTTCGGGGAACCGCCTGTCTTGCTATCGTTTTCCTTTTATCTACGACGAGGCTGTTAGCCGAAGATACACCTCCGTTGCCTATCGATGCCAAGGCAGTTTGGGAAGAGCTTAGTCGCAAGTATCGGGTTCACAAAGCGGACGATGCCATTATCGCTCATGATGGAACTAGGTATACTAAGCGTGTTCTGAACGATGTTGAGGAAAGTCTCATTTTAGGCGACTTTAACTACTATCAACCTTTGACCGAAGAGTCGACTTCTTTGCGCTTACGGGAACCAATCAAACNNGACAGCAAAAAATCTAGAAAATTGCCAAGTCCATAACTCGTCACACCGAAGTTCGAGGAGACAGTCTAGGCCTTGGAGAGTGAGGGCTCTTCTTTACCAGCTCGCACAAAGAACAAAAGAACGAGTGCTAAAAATGTCGTCACGATCAAAGGTTTAAGAGCATTTTGATAAGCTAGGCCGGAGAAAACCGGAAAGCCATCCGGCGTCTTGGCACCATCCCAGTAAAAGTGCAGAAGATAGCCAACAAGTTTACTGAAAATTCCCCCAGAGACCATGCAGAGCATGTTCATAACACGGACGATAGTTGCTGAAATTTCCTTAGAGGCATGTGAGCAGCCGATGGGAAAAGCCAAGGCCACGCCACCGAGATTAAAACCGATCGCTGAAGTTAGGAGCAAAAAGCCTGGGATACCAAAATAGCTAGCTTTCCCCACACCTGTTTCGACGATCAGCAAATAGATAAAAATGAGAGAGAGTAAAAATTCAAAAAACAAAACGTAACGAATGCGATGCAAATTCGTTACGATGCTCGAATAAAAGNNTCGGCAAGCTCCTTCGTGGCACCAAATATTTGCTGAAAGGCAATAGGTCCCCAAGAATCGGCAATAATCGAGATGGGAAGGTAGCCGAAGAACGTAAAGAAGGCCGCAATAATAATTTGGCGGTTCGTCAAGATGGTCTTTAAGTCTTGGACGAAGCTTGTTTTCTTGACAGGAATGCTACCGGCAGAGCCCACACTCTCATGTTTTTTCTCCCGGAGTAGTAAGGCAATGCCGACAGAAAGAAGAACACCGAAGACTCCCATCCCAATCAGTGACTGATTCAATCCCCAATGGCTTGGCAGCGCCTCATAGAGGTGTTTTGAAAAAGCTCCACCCATGCTACCGAAGAAAACCGTTGTTCCCAATAAGAAGCCCATCATACGGAGAGGAAACCAGACGGTTACACCNNACCAAAAGCTGCGCCGATGCCCATAAAAACCCGACCCACAAGAGCCAGTTGAAAGGAATCCGTCACACTCACAATCAATATTCCAAAACTCAAACAGGACATGGCGACCGTAAGCATGCGTCGGGGTCCAAAACGATCGAGAAGGATCCCTGCTGGAATCTGCATAAGCGGGTAGGCTAGCATGCCCGCCGCGAAGAAGGTCGACAAGTCAGCTACCGAAATCTGAAACTTCGACGTAATGTCTCCACCAAGCGTTCCAAAAATCGTCCGAAACACAAATTGATAAAAATAACACAGCGTTCCGAGTAGCCAATAAACCCAAATCATAGCTCCATCCTTCTTCTCAATGGAATGATCCATCAGTCGTCCAGGTCGTGAGGACCTGCTAACTTATGCGTCTTTGAAAGTGAGTGACATCGAACAGCAAAGTCTGCAGAAAGTTCTGGACGACTCCAAAAGTAGATAAAAGTATAAAATCAATTTGGCTATTTAGCCAAGTAAAACTTGTTTATTCTTAAAATACCTCGCCTTAAACCACCGCCAAAGGGCGATTTTGACCCACCACACAGCCAAATGAGGCCGCTTTTAGAAAGATTTCGCAATGAAACCAGCCTCATCTCTGAGCTGACGAGCGTTTTAGGCTCTAACGAACGCGTTTTTGAAGCTAACCAAAAGAAATTATGGGATAATTTATATCTATTCTAAAGAATTCACCAAAAAAGCAGATAATCATAAATGGATCTGCTTCTTTGTTTACTGCTGTAATTTTCAAAAAGGTTATCTATGTCGTCCGTACCAGACCAAAAAAAGACACTTAGCCCAGATTCGAAACGGCGACACCTTCTTCTCGTCGACGATAACTAC
>PLEQ01000242.1 GCA_003136475.1 Deltaproteobacteria bacterium | reverse complement strand
GGACGCAAAAGAACAGAGTTGATGCCGGATCTGAGAAGCGTGTCCGAGGGAGATTACTATATTTTTTATCGAATTGGCGATAAAACAATTGAAATTATGCGCATCGTGCACACAGCGCGGAAACAAGAGAAAATATTCACGCTCCAAAAATAGCCAACCTGATGCCGGAGTTGGCCCGACCGGAGCCCCTTTTAAAAAGATTTGCCGAGGAATAAATGGAGGGGACCCGCTNNGTGGGGAGGAAGCCGTTTATGCCGCAGGCTACCTTTAAGGTTCTGGGGGAGCCTCGCGCGTTGCGCGAGGGGGCGAAGCCCCGCTTGACCGTGCGCTAGACTGCGGAAAAGGTGACGGCGGCGACTGTTTTTGTTAGTTATGCCGTCTGTTGTCCGCCGTCGCCCCGCAGTCGTTAAAGCGCACGAAGTCAAGCGCCGAGAAGAAAATTCGCACGAAGTGCGTACCTTTTTGCAGCAAAGCTGCTCACTTGTTTTATATAACACTTGTTAGAACACTTAAAGGGGTCTGGAAACTATTGGCGTGTAAGCGCTTNNATTTGCATTGCTTTTCTATATCGAACCGGTGCTAAGCAGATATTACTATGCCTCTCTCTTCTGTCAGTTTTTTAAGCTGCTCTTCAGAAAGATTGCGACGCTTCGCTTGTATTTCAGCAAGCTTCCATCCAGCTTTGGCATACAAGGTGCACAAAGGCCATAGTGGATCATGAAGTTCTTCAACTACAGCAACTACTGAATTAATCTGTAACTGTCTGGGCACATCATCTATCATCTGCGCTTTTGCCTTGCGAGACTTACTAGACTTCTCTTCCCCAAAAGTAAAGCGAACTTCAGGAGTAAATTGAATAGTAAAACCGTCCCAAGTCGGTTGTTTGATGTAGCGCAGATCAACTAATTCGGAGATGGCTTGTTTAAGTTGTTTTTTTGCTTCCCACACATGCTCATAAAAGCGCAATCCCATACGCTCAACTAGCCACCTGTACTCTACATTTACATACTCCCAACTCTTCTCAGCTGCTTCATAAAACAGATTTGAAAGTTTCGTATATAGAAGCTGTCCAATTGGGCTAGCAATAGAACTCATTAGCTGCAAATCAATCTGTTTGACATAATGCATATCTAGGTTAGCTCTCACATGCTCGTCAAATACAACAAAGTTTCGCTCGATTAAAATCCCTTGTTCATCAACTTCGCCGACAAATCCTGCCTGGCGGAGGAAGTTAAAGCAATCAATAAACAATCCCTCGCCCTGTTTATTTTTAAATGCTCCTTTGCTTTTACATTGAGTAGACAACAGAATTTCAATATGTCGTTTTAAGAGTTTTCTTGAGTAACCATCAGTCTTTAGCCCTACCAAAGTACACAAACGATTCAGACTTCCTATGTCTAACCGCTCAGGCACATGCCCAAGAATTTGCTTTGCCTCGGCGGCTTTTTGCATCAAAACGAATAAGATACGAAGCGTTGTGATGGTCGGCATACCTAACTTAGGGTATGGCCATACTGACCAATGAATAGCTATTTGCTTGCCATTGCGATTCTCTAGTTTGACTAGCTCATGCCCAGTAGATTTCTTGGCTTCTCTCTCATTTAGAACCGCATAGGGTAAGGCTAAGGNNNNTTTTGAAATATCGCCCATTGAGCTTTCTATATTTAATTAAAAAAACTGTGTCACAGCTACTATAACGTCATGGGTTGCTGCCTTGCAAGCACTACACCTGTCACATATAGGGGCTATATATGCCTTTACATGTGGTGGCGAGTTGTGGATAATATCAGCATTACTCTGTCACTAATTAGAAAGTAGGTCAGCGTGTCACAGTCAAATCCAGTGGCCGTTTCAGCCAATCGTACTGACACGATGGGACTAGAAAATATTTTTGATGTCACAGTGTCAGATGACACTGCTGACACCAGTAAAACCAACACTGTCGAGGTATCTATTTCTGAAGCAGCTCAACGACTTGGAACGAGTGAACGAACCATCTGGCGACGGATTGACAGGGGTGAATTAAAGTCAAGAGCCAAAGGGAATAAACGTCTTGTAAAAATACCGATTTTTACTCCAAGCACTGTCGTTGACTCTGACAGTCATGTGACATTGCATGACACCCCCCATACAGCCAGTGCCCTTATAGATTTGCGGGTTCTTCTAAAAGAACTTCAGGGTGCAAATTATCGAATAGGTTTTTTAGAAGCACAGTTAGATACTCATAAAGAGCAAGTAAAACTGCTGCCTGACTTACAGACCAAAGCAATAGAAGCAGAACTGATGCGCCATCGCTTAGCAGAGGCAGAAAAAGAGCTTCAGAATTTCAAGCAGAGCTGGTGGTACAAGATCTGGAATAAGCTCAGTCATACATGAAGTCAAAAGCTTTGGTCGTCAATAAAGAAGCCGCTTAATTATAAGCAGCTACATAAAGAGTGTCTTACACAATGATAGATAAGTTAATTCACTACTTAGATTTGCAATCGGAAAGTCGACAGCTTACTGTGATGGCCAAAGATAAGAACAGGAAATCAGTACCCTTGCCGGTAATCCCACAGTACATTGCTCTTGTATTAGGTATTACGCTTCAACCATATTTAGTCATATTTCAACAAACTGGCTACTGGAAATTCGATGGCTTTGGCAGCTGGCTAATCTTTGCCCTAATAATTGCAATTACTATATTTCCTAACGTCTACAAAAAAACTTTTGACCCAAGCAGCAATTTATTTATTCAGTTGTGCACCATCTTCTCTTCTGGGATGGGCTGGCAATCAATATGTACAACAGCCTTTACCTCGGCCACGGAGGCGGCCACACATATACAAATGCACGCGCATTAGTCTGAGTTTATAGCCACTCAAGCTAGCTGACAAAAGATTTAGAGGGATTTGTTATTTCTGGCGGTCCGCAACTAGTTGTCCTTCATCATTTCGGTAACCGTTTTGTCACCTGTAGTAAGATTCACAGAGTTTTCGTAAACTAGTTCTGAGCCACCAAACAATGGGCCCAAATACTTGTCTGGTGTTATTCTATAAAGCCGAATAGCCTCATATTTGAATTGATTTGGCTCAAAGCTATTTTGATACATAACGAACTCTACTTGAGGTAGGGAATAATCATTACTGTGTTTTTTGCTGAGTCTATCCATTTCATTGGCAATACGTATTTGCTCCTCAAACGGGATTTTANNGACCTAACGTAATGCCCGTGCCCTGCCTCTGCCTCTTTTGTAAGTTTGTTGATGTCGATATTGCTGGATTTGTCCATAGCAAAGGGGCCTCCTGTCGGCTTTTGCTTTGAGACTAATAGCAAAGGAATGGCAGAGGTGTGGCAGGAGCAGATTAAATCGATTGGAGCAAACGGATTCTTGCTTTACAACCCCTAAAACTGCCGAGATCAGGTACCGTTCAGGTACCCCAAAAGTGAAAAAGGCAAAAAACCGGAAGAGAAAAAGGCTGAAAAGGCAGTAAAGTTCAACATCATTGCAACNNGAGTAAAGTTCAACATCATTACAACTAGTGAAACATAACCCCCAATTATCGGTCGCTCCGTTCAAGGTCACTCGGACAAGACATCGCAGCCCCAAAAAATAGTACTACAGGTAGTGGCCAGGTTGGTAAAAATGAACCCCGCCAAGGATGGCGGGGTTCCACTGCGTTATCGGACGGTATATACCGTGAGCCATGCTTCCCCCGTGGGGTAAAACGGGTGCTCCTTTACCGAGACCCGCACGATATACGCCGGTTTTTCCGGCAGCTCCGCTAGTTGTGCGGAGAGTGGATCAGCCTCACGGCTAATCTTAACCTCCTTGTTTCCGGTGATGTAACTTACCGTTTCCAGCCGACCCTGCGCTTGCTGCAGGCGGTAATCACTGCCGGTTTTGAAAACAAACCAGCAGTGATCCGTGTCGAAGTTGTCGTCCGCACCTTCATATAACGTTCGCGAAGGCGTGTGGTCAACCAACNNGCAGGAACCATCGCGTCTTCGTCGAATTTCGCCACCTCCAGTTCCTCTTCCCGGCATATCCGCGCTAGGAACGGATATTTCGTTTGCAGCCAGTGGGGGCCGTCCCCGCTTGCAGCCAGGCCGGCCCGCCATTGGGGCAGGTCGAAGACTGCACCTGGCGAGACCTCTTTCACTGGCGGCTTTTCGTCCGGCATATCATAGTCTAACTTCAGTTCGCATCCGGGCTCGGCCAACGTGCCAGCGCTGCCGCAGTACACATCCGCGGCCGCCCCGGTGCGAACCAAACCCCGCGCGGTGCTGCCAATCGTCGC
>PLEQ01000335.1 GCA_003136475.1 Deltaproteobacteria bacterium | reverse complement strand
CTATGGGCGTGTTCTGATGATGTTCTTTCTTCTCTAAGGCTTCTAATGTTGGAACAATCAGCTCAAAAGGCAGGTTGTCTATACAATAAAATCCCAGATCCTCTAAAGTTCTGATCGCAGTACCTAAACCAGAACCAGATTGGCCCGTGACAAAGATGAGTGACATTTTTTCCGTCATTGAACTTACTTTGAATTAAAATAATTTTTTTCGTTTACTCGAAGGCAGAATACTGACCTGCTCGCGATATTTTGCCACGGTTCTACGCGCCAGATGCACGCCTTTTTCGCCTAAAATCTTCACAATCTTCTGATCTGAAAGTGGCCGCTTCACGTTTTCAGCAGCGACGATTTCTTTAATCAAAGACTTCACAAAGGAGCTCGAAACATCCTCTTCATCATCTGATTTGACAGAACTGGAAAAGAAAAATTTCAACTCAAAGACACCACGCGGTGTTTGTATATACTTATTGCTAGTGACGCGACTTATCGTCGATTCATGCATTTCAACGGTTTCAGCCACATCACGGAGCACCATCGGCTTTAAACACCGAATGCCATTTTCTAAAAACTCGACCTGCTTTTCAACAATACNNAAATACACTCAGCTACTTTACGAATGGTCCGTTGTCTTTGTTGAATACTCTTAATGAGCCAATTCGCTGATTTGATTTTTTCTTGCAAATAAGTTCTTTCTTTACCTTTGATGCCTCCATCCGAAATGTCCTGATAGTAGCGACTCACACGTAAGGCGGGCAGATTATCTTCATTCAAGGTCACGATCCATTCGCCAGACAACTTAAAAACAAAAGCGTCCGGGACCACTATTTGCGCGTTATTTTCGCCAAATCTCCGGCCGGGGATGGGGTTTAATCCCACAATAATCGCGACATTCGTATAGACGTCTTCCAAAGTAATGCCAAGCTTTTTGGCAATAGCAGGATAGTTACGGGTTTCTAATTCCTTGAGGTGATGGGCTACAATATTTTCCACAATCCCATTACGAAGACCTTGCTCTCGAATCTGTATGGCTAGACATTCGGCTAGATTTCGGGCGCCGACGCCGGGCGGATCCAACCGCTGGATAGTATCGAGGACGCCCTCTACTAGGTCCATCTCAACTTGATCCTCCTCGCACATCTTGACGAGATCAAGATCGAGATAACCATCATCCGTAATGTTACCAACGATCTTAAGCGCTATTTCACGCTCCTTCTCGTCAAATTGGATTTCGCCAACTTGTGAACTTAGATAGTCTTGAAGGGTTTTGGGCTTAGTGATAAGGTTTTCATAATTGACATCGTCTTCACGATACGCTGAGCTATTCGAGCGCCCCATGCCGGGGGAGGCCAAAAAACCTTCTGCATCGTTCTTCAAGGCCTTGAAATCAAAATCAGGCTCCGCATCAGGCTCACGCTCTTGTTCTCGTTCTTCGCCTTTTTCATTTGCGAGTTCGGGAGCGGGCTCTGGCGTAACATCCTCTAAGACCGGATTCTCAACGATCTGACTTGCAACAAACTCCTCTAACTCTAATCGAGAAAGCTGTAAAAGCTTGATAGCCTGTTGCAGCTGAGGAGTCATCAGCAGTTGCTGAGTGAGTCTAAGACTTTGCTTCAAATCCAACGACATGATTCTTCCCACTTAGAAATTCAAAGTCTAAACTTCTGCCCTAAGTAGATATCCTTTACAATTGGACTTGTCGATATTTCTTCGGGTCCCCCATGTGCGATAACCTTTCCTTCGGAGAGGACATAAGCCCGATTACACGACCCCAAAGTCTCACGCACATTATGATCGGTAATCAAAATGCCCAGTCCCTCCGAGCGAAGTTGGGCTATAATCATTTGGATCTCTTGCACCGTCACGGGATCAACGCCGGCAAAAGGCTCGTCTAACAGCAAAAATTGCGGTTTTGTGATCAAAGCCCGAGCAATTTCAACCCGCCTCCTCTCGCCTCCAGACAGCGCCAATCCTATTGAATTTTCAATATGTTTTATTTGAAACTTATCCAGCAATTCTTCTAGATAATGTTTCTGTTCTTCCTCTGGCAGGTTTACAACCTGCATTATCGATAGCAAATTGTCTCTCACGGATAGTTTACGAAAAATAGAGACGTTTTGGGGCAGGTAACTGATCCCCATTCGAGCTCGCATATACATCGGCACCAGCGTGATATCCTTGTCCCCTAAATAAACTCCCCCTTCTTGAGGAAAAAGCAGCCCGACAACCATGTAGAAACTCGTTGTCTTCCCCGCGCCATTCGGCCCCAGCAGCCCTACGACCTCCCCCCTATCTACAGAAAAAGATACGGAGCTGACGACCTGTCGTCCTTTAAAGGATTTGCTTATATTCTCGGCTCGCAGTGTTGTTAGCATTGCTTTGGCTTCACGGATTGACGACTCCTTTGACTTTTTCCACTTTAATCCAACCCGTCTTCAAATTATAAAAAATCAAATTACCAGTAATTAGGTCATCTCCCTTTAATATTTTGGCATCACCTCTTAACGTGATAAGCTGTTGCTCATTGTCAAATTCAGCAGTATCTCCGTTCGCTCTGATCAATTTTCCAGATGCCTCATCTTTTTTCAAAATTTTGACTTTTCCCTCTGCAAAAACTTTTTTAACTTCATTGGTTTCTTTATCTAGAAAGACCTTGCCTTGGTCAGACTCCAGGTTAAGGTCACCCTGTGTCACCACGACATCTTTGTGCAATTCGAGAACACCCTGACCTTTGACACCCGTCAGGCCTAAACTTTTGAAGTGCACCGGCAATCGTTTAGTGTCGTTTTTAGCATCTTTTTTCGAACCTGAACTTGTCATCTTTGGCTTGGGGGCCTCTGTCTTAACCGGCGCAGTTTTTTCCGGAGGACTTAGGTCCTTTCTAATATCGGTGTCCTCATCCGAATGTTCAAGACCATGGTCATCTTTTGGCTCCTTGGGAAAAAAGCTTTTCTCTTGGACTGGAATGTTGACCTTTTTTTCATCCTCAAAATTATCCATGAGATCAGCACGCGCCATACTCGCTGTAAAGAGCCAAGACAACATAATGAAGAATCTAATTTCTACCATTCGGATTTACAACCCCTTTGACTTTCCCAAAAAGCTCGGCAGTTTCATCATTCAAATTGATGCGAAAGCCATTTTCACTCTCAATGAACTGCTTTTTGCGGGTCGCCTGAACAGGTTTGTCACCAATTAATATGTTTTTTTCACTTCCCAAATAATGAGCCTCCTGGGTGGAGATTGCAAGATCTTCATGCTGTACAGAAACGCCCTTACCAAAGAAAGCATCGGTAACCTTGACGGGGCGCTGAAAGTCTTCCAAACGATGGGAATCAAGATGCGCGCGAGCATAAGAAGCTTCAAACTTCTCCTTTTCATGCTTGCCACTCTTTGAGTATCGCCATCCGCTAATGTGGTCTGTAAACTCGATCATATTAACCGCAATTAATGCGGCTTGTGTGCCTTCGAAGTGTTTCACCGGTCTATCATTCTGGTACTTATTCAATTTGAAATTCAACAGCGTCACATAGGATTTGTCCCCAGCTGCCGACTGGATCAAGGGGATGCTGCCATCGCGTCGCACATAGAGATAGAAAGCGGGGAAAAGCATGATGAAGAATAGAGCAAGAACAGTATTTCGCGACAAAAAAATACCTCCAGTTTTTCCTCATTTCAAAACACACCGACGCCAAGCAAAATTCGGAAAAGGATATCCCTAAATAATCTTTGCTGAAATAAGGTCATGCAAACGAACTAAGCCCAAGAGTTCGCCCCCCTCAGAGCAGACAAAGAGCGCTGTAATTTTATGCTGTTCCATAATACTGATAGCTTCGATGGCCCGGGATTTTGGTTCGATCACTTTAGGAGCCTTTGACATTATAGCTTCTACAGTCATTTCTAAAGCAAGCGCTCCATAATTTCTTAAACTTCTTCTAAGATCGCCGTCAGAAATGCAGCCTAATACACGTCGCTGCTTGTCGATAACAGCAACAATTCCAAAATTAGAACGTGTCATACCATCGATCAAATCTTCAAAACGAGCATCTTCGAATAAGGCGCTGATTTCATGGCTTGGCCGCATGAGATCTACGATTTGCGCTAAATCCCGCCCTAAACTGCCGCCCGGATGCAAGCGCGCAAATTTTTCAGGTGTCATTCCTCTAGCTTTCATCGTAGCAACCGCGAGCGCATCCCCCAAAGCCAGAGCTACCGTGGAGGAGGAAGTCGGGGCTAGACCAAGACTATCGGCCTCCATTAGAATCCCGCCATTTATGGTGTGGTCCGCAAGTCGGCCGAGACTCGAAAGCGGCTTACCGGTGATGACAATGACCGGGATCCGCAATTCTTTGGCAAACTTAGCTACTGCCAAGATCTCTCGCGTTTCTCCCCCAAAGGAAAGGGCAAGCAGNNATCACCATGCAAGGCCTCGGAAGGATGGATAAAAAAAGATGGTGTCCCGGTGCTTGACATCGTCGATGCGATCTTCTGGGCAATATGGCCTGATTTGCCAAGCCCAGTGAGAATCACTTTGCCTTTGCAATAAAAAAGATCTTCGAACGCATGAAAGAAAGAATCTCCTAAGCGTTCTGCTGCTATTTTTACCGCCTCACTTTCAGTATTGAGGACGCTACGCCCCCATTCGATTACATCATCTTTTTGCATGAGTTTAGGCTTTCTCGTTCAAAGTTTTTTGTTCGATTGCAGTTTTTATCAACTGGTTGAAAAGCGGGTGCCCTTCCATCGGACGACTCTTCAACTCAGGGTGAAACTGACAACCGACAAACCAAGGATGGTCTGTCAGCTCTATTATTTCAACGAGATTTCCTTCAAGATAGATACCACTAAAAGTCATCCCATGTTTTTCAAAGGTCTCTTTATACGCGTTATTAAACTCAAATCGGTGTCTATGGCGCTCACTAATGTTCTTCTTGGCATAGCTTTTTTGAACTTTCGTATCCATTTTCAAATGACAAGGATACTCCCCAAGGCGCATGGTTCCCCCCTTAGCTGTAACGTTAACCTGAGCCTCCATCAAGTCCATTACCGGGTCCGAAGTGTCAGGATGAAATTCGCAACTGTTGGCATTTTTTAACCCTACAACATTTCGTGCAAATTCAACCAAAGCCAATTGCATTCCTAAGCAGATACCTAAAAAGGGAATTTTCTTCATTCGAGCATAAGAAATCGCGAGAATCTTACCTTCAACCCCCCTCTCTCCAAAGCCACCCGGGATTATGATTCCATCAAACCCAGCTAGAAAACTTTCTATAGTGTCGGCATTTATTCGCACAGCATCGATAAACTCCACTATCACTTGGGCCTCGTTGGCTATACCCGCATGAACAAGAGCCTCGCTGATAGATTTATAGGCATCCACAACATCGGTATATTTACCCACAACGCCAATAGAGCATAATTTTTTCGGGTTTTTCAGTCTTTCACCAATCAACACCCACTCTTTCAAATCAGGTTTCCGGGTCCAAATATTCAAGTCTTCAACGATAATTTGGTCCAATCCCTGTTCATGCAAAATAAGCGGAAGCTGGTAAATGCTATCCACATCCCGCGCTTCAAAAACATGATTGCTCTTGACGTTGCAAAACAAGGCGATTTTGTGACGCAATTCTTCTGGAACCTCTCGATCGGCGCGACAGATGAGAATATCCGGCTGAATACCTATCGATCGTAGATCCTTGACTGAGTGTTGCGTAGGTTTGGTCTTTAATTCCCGAGCAGCAGCGATATACGGCACCAGCGTCAAGTGGATAGTAAGCACCCCCTCTCTGCCTAGCTCGTAACGAATTTGCCTGATTGTTTCTAAGAAAGGCAAGCTTTCGATATCTCCAACTGTGCCTCCAATTTCAACTATCGAAATATCAGCGCCTTCTGAAGCCTTAAAAATATTGGCTTTGATCTGGTCGGTAATATGAGGAACCACTTGTACGGTGGTTCCCAAATAATCACCTTTGCGTTCGCGTGATAAAACCTCGTCATAGACTTTACCCGCAGAAAAACTATTAAAACGATTTAATGAGGCTCTGGTCTNNCTCTCATAGTGGCCAATATCAAGATCGGTCTCAGCTCCGTCTTTTGTAACAAACACTTCTCCATGCTGTATTGGACTCATGGTACCAGGATCGATATTGATATAAGGATCCGCTTTGCTTAAAACGACTTTCAAACCTCGCGTCTCCAGCAAGGCACCTGTACATGCGGAGATAATCCCCTTCCCTAACGAAGACACCACCCCGCCTGTAATAAAGATAAATTTTGTATGGCGATTCCTGATAGACATAATCCGCTCCCAGCGCTCCGCATAGATGCTTTAAAAAAAAAACGCTAAATATAATAAGAAATTAAAGCATTAGATGTATCAAATCATGATTTCTCTTTCTACTGGAATTCCTAATTTTCGAGGGATCATTTACCTTCGGCGATCGTCTTGATAAAATTAAATGAGATTCAGGACTTAACATCATAAGGAGCATTCCATGCTCAGGGTTTGGGTTTGCTTAGTCACATTAGGGCTTCTCCCTACCGCTGCCTTTGCCGCGGAAATAAAAAAAATAAATGAAAAAAGTGGCGCCGTTCTCATCGACGAAGGAAAAGAAACGGGCTTCATGAAAGGCAAAAAAGTCTGCATTTACGACGGAGAAAAGAAAGTAGCCTGCGGAAAAGTCGTTAAAGCCGCCAACAAGAAGGCCTTAGTCAGAGTGAGCAAGAAGAAGATTGACCTTCTAAAAACCGGCTTTGTAGTATCTCTAGTCGACGAAGACACCAAAGCCGAACCTAAAAAAGAAGCGGCAGCGGCAGTCGTCTCTCCCTATACGATGTCGATCACTTTGAACGTTCACTTTCTACCAATGACACCCTCTGGCTATAGCCAACTAGAATACGTGCCTTCCGCATCTGGCAATACAAGTTTCTGGAACTCTGATGGCACAGCCAGTTCCATACTGATTCCCCCCGGCTTCGGCTTAGAATTCGAAATGATCAAATGGAGATTGCTCATCGGTGCTCGGTATGGAAAGTTTCCTTCATGGTCACAAAATAATACTAACGCGTTCTCAAACGCCAATCTTGTAATGAACACAAGTATTACCGCTACCGATTTAGGCGTCTATTTGGACTACATCTACTACAAACGCTGGCACATCGATTTTGCAGCCGGCTTAGATATCGATATGACTTCGTTGACCATGAATGCAACTCAGACCGATAGTTCGGGTGCAACAGCAGGCATCGATGCCTATGACGCAACTTCGAGTCTAACGACGTTTTCTCTTCGTCTTCCCTTCATTTACAAATACGCTTTCGGACATTTCGGCCTAAGCCTCGCGCTCGATCTCTTAGTACCTCTTTATGCTGCAGGACCAAATCAATCCGTTTCGGTTGCCCCTGATGTTAGCGGTGCAACTGTTGGCACCAGTGCAACCACAGGCACCATCGTATCCCCTGATGATTCTATCGACCTCTTAAATTCCCTAAATCAAAAAAAGTCGTCCTTTGCTGCTGACATCGTCTTTGGTGTCTTCTTCCAATTCTAAAGGTAGAAAAAACTCGCTCCATAGAGACGCGCAGAGGTCTTCCCTAAATTGCTGAATCCACCCGCCCAAACGCGAACTGTAAACGCGATTGGTTAATATCACAATATAGGCATTCAAGCTCGGTATGAGCCAAATCCCGGTGCCTGTGAACCCCAAATGGCGCAGAATGACCTCTTTCGGTGCAAACTTGAAAGTGGTCTGCTGCCAACCGAGTAAATAACGACTCATTTTACTGTCGTCTGAAACCTGAACTTCAGTCTTTGCTAAAACAAGAGATTTCTCTAATATTAACTGGCCAATTTCAGATCGAAAGAGTGTTCCTAAGTATTTCACTAAATCAGAACCACTGCCAAACAGACCGGCATGACCGCAAAATCCGCCTAAAGAAAAAGCATTTTCATCATGCACTTCACCAACAAGCCGACGCTCCCGGATCGGACAGAAAGCCGTCGGCACAAAATTCTTTTTNNCAGCTTTTAAGCCCAATGCGTCACGGCAGAAGTCAGAAAATAACTGAGACAAATCACGCTTATTTAACAACTCAAGAAAGACCCCAAGAACGAGGTAGCCGACATCACTATAAACCTTGTCTTTTTGAAAATCAGATGCAACCCAGCTATCTATTCTGTCAAAAAGGAGAGAAGCCCTCAACCTAGCATCTACCGAGCTCGGGTCAAATTCCTTAGAAAGACGATTCATCCAAAAATTTCTCCACGCTGCTAAGCCGGATGAATGTCGCAAAAGGCTTTCGAGAGAAAGATCNNGCTCAGCTCTATCAGCTAAGCATGCCTTCAGACTGGCATCGATCGGAAATCCATGCTTTTGCATGGCAAAAAAAACCAAGGGTACCGTTGCCAGAACTTTGCTTAGACTCGCCAAATCGAAGAAACGCTCATGCGATACCGACTGAGACTCGAAATAGACTTCCGAGTCTTTGAAATTTCCACAGGCAACATAAAAATGAGTGAACTTAGCTTGGCTCAGAAAGGGAGACAAAAAACGATCGAATTCAACTTTAAAGGATTCAGGTGTGCGGCTCCTCTGTTTCCTCATCGCTTTCTCTTGCCACCTTCTCAATACCGACGACCTTTTCATCATCGTCGATGTTAATCAAACGAACGCCTTGGGTATGTCGGCCTATGACTCCCATTTCGTTCACTTTAAATCTAACAACTTTACCTGTCGAAGTCATAAGCACGATTTGGTCGTCGTCACCGACCTGACAAATTCCCACAACGGGCCCATTGCGTTCGGTAACNNGTCTGGAGTCTGTATTCGTCAAGATTCGAACGCTTTCCGTAACCTTTTTCACAAACTGACAAAATTGAGGAACGCGTATCGGTTTGGAGTATTTCCACACCGACTACACAGTCTTCTTTACTGGAAAACCGCACGCCAGTCACACCACGCGAAGCGCGTCCCACGGTCCTAACTTCGTCCGTCTTAAAGCGAATGGCTTTACCCATACGCGTCGCAATCAAAATCTCGTCTTTATCGGTTCCGAGTTCACAATTTACAAGTGAATCCCCTTCGTCAAGCTTTAGACCGATAATGCCCGTCGACCGAACATTTGAATAAGCCAGAAGCTCTGTTTTTTTGATGAAGCCGCTGCGCGTCACGGAAAAAACAAAGGAATCACTGCGATACTCACCCACCGGCAAGGTCGAAACCACTCTCTCATCCTTTTCAAAGCCAATGAGATTCGCAAAATGTGTCCCGCGTGCTCGCAAAGCCGCTTCGGGAATTTTGTATACTTTAAGGCTATAGACCCGACCTTTGTCCGTAAAACACAGCAAATCCTTGTGA
The DNA here is from genome assembly GCA_003136475.1 of Deltaproteobacteria bacterium. GTDB lineage: Bacteria > Bdellovibrionota_B > Oligoflexia > Oligoflexales > Bog-1112 > BOG-1112. The sequence continues at coordinate 1,943 of PLEQ01000335.1, read as the reverse complement.
TTGCTGGTTATAAATAGTTCCCGCACAAAATCCTCTTCCTTGGTCAGCATACCACTCTTGCCTCGACCGCCTCGACGCTGCGCGCTGATCTCGGTAAGGGCTGTTCGTTTTACGTAGCCACCATGGGTGATCGTTACCGCAACATCCTCATCTGCGATGAGACTTTCCATAGTAAAATCATCCGCTGCAGGAAAGAGCTGGGTCTTTCTTTGGTCTACAAAGCGTGTTCGGATTTCACTGAGCTCCTCAAGAATAATCCGGGTGACTTCCTTATCGTCACTCAAAACCATTTTGAGAGTGCTTATCTCTTTCGTGATTTCTTCAAAATCTGCTGCAATTTTGCCTCGCTCAAGATTCGTCAATCGGACTAACTTCATGTCCAATATAGCTTTGGCCTGCACTTCAGTAAGTTTATACGCAGCAATCAACTTATCTTGAGCCGTCGCGGAATCTTTCGAGCTCTTAATTAATTCAACGACAACATCTGCGTTCTCAACGGCAACCTTCAAACCTAAGAGCAGATGAGCTCTATCTTCGCATTTACGCAAAAGGTGCGCCGTTCTTCGCAGAACAACTTCACGACGATGCTGAGAAAACTCAGCAACAAGCTCCCGCAAATTTAATAGCTTGGGTATTCCTCGGACAAGCGCTACGAGATTCATACCGAAAGAAATTTGCAATTGAGTCAGTTTATAGAGATTATTCAAAAGAACCTCTGCAGATTCCCCCCGCTTAACCTCAATCACAATTCGAATCTCATTCTTTGCCGATTCGTCTCGAATATCCGAAATGCCCTCGATCTTTTTTTGTCCAACGAGTTCAGCAATCTTTTCGATTAGCCGCGCCTTGTTGACTTGATAAGGAATTTCATGAACGATGATCTTCTGTCGACCATTGGCCAGTGTCTCGATCTCGGTTTTTGACCGAATTAACAGCGATCCACGTCCCGTTGCATAAGCCTCTCGTATCCCCTGCAAGCCATGAATTTCACCAGCAGTAGGAAAATCTGGACCCTTCACGAGCTGCATAAGATCATCAAGTGTTACATCATTATCTTTTACATAAGCTTCTACTGCTGCAAGCACCTCACCTAAATTATGCGGTGGAATATTCGTGGCCATTCCAACCGCAATTCCTGAAGAACCGTTCACGAGAAGCTGAGGAACACGTGACGGAAGGACGAGGGGTTCAAGTTCCTTGTTATCGTAGTTAGGAACGAAATTGACGGTTTCCTTCTCCATATCCATCAAAAGATATTCACTAAGCTCTTCCATCCGCGATTCGGTATATCGCATTGCAGCTGCGCTATCTCCATCGACCGATCCGAAGTTCCCTTGTCCATCGATCAAAGGGTAACGCAAAGAGAAATCCTGCGCCATTCGAACCATAGCCTCATATACCGGACTATCTCCATGTGGATGATATTTACCGATAACATCCCCGACGATGCGAGCGGATTTTAAATAAGGCTTGTTATGGAAGTTTTTAAGCTTATACATCGCAAAGAGAATTCTCCGATGCACGGGCTTCAACCCGTCGCGAATGTCCGGCAGAGCTCGCGAAACAATGACGCTCATGGAATAATCAAGAAATGAGGTCTTCATTTCGAATTCTATGTTAACCGGAACAATATCCGTATGCTGCTCCATTAGTTCCTCGATTAAATATCAAGATTAGAGACATGAAGGGCGTTAGCTTGGATAAAGTCTCTCCGCGGTTCGACTTCATCACCCATTAAAGTACTAAACAATCGATCGGCTTCGACGGCATCACCTATCTCTACCTTTAAAATCGTTCGATTTTTAGGATTCATTGTAGTCACTTCGAGTTGATCGGGATTCATTTCCCCTAAACCTTTGTAACGCTGAACGTATGCGTTCTTTCGTCCCTCTTCGAGGATGAACTCACGCAGCGAATCCAGTTTTTCGACAATCTTGGGTGGT
>PLEQ01000358.1 GCA_003136475.1 Deltaproteobacteria bacterium | reverse complement strand
CGATGACAGGTGGTGGCTACCAAGAGCAACTCGAGAGAAGCTCCCAAACAAGCGAGGCAGATTTGACGTATTATGGCTGCACCCTTTTCGGAGACTGGGACACAGTTTCGGAACTAACGAAGCGTTTTTCGCTGTGGAAGTGAAAGTTCAATCTAATGCCCTTCGCCATCATCTTTGCATTTTGATTTTGATAATCTTTTTAAGATTGTGAAGACTTGTCGCGTACGGAGCTGCGGAGTTCACCAGCTCGCTCCCAAATTCTTTGACCACGCCCCGTGTTTGCCAAAGTCTGCGTATCGAGAAAAATCCGTAGCGTGAAACTAAAAGCTTTGCGAACGCACCGATGGCAGCTCCATCCGCTGCAAAACGTTTCACTTGAGCATCGAGAAACTGGGCTTCGAGGAGCCCCGACGAGCTAAAGTGCTCTGGCTCAATCTGGTACTGGCCTTTGCGATTGCAAACAATTGCGTGGGTGTGGACATGAGTCTTTTCGTCGTCTTGGTAGATCCTAAGCTTGTCATCCCAGGCGAACACGAGANNGGGGGGGTGCCCCCCCTTCTCTAAACTTGTTTGCATTTGCGTTTGGACCTTGACCGCCCCTTTGTTACAGCGCTGTTTCAGGCTCGGAAGCGAATGTGAAGCTTCCTTGATTGCGTTTGGATTCGAGATCGGCTGAGGAGTGTCTATTAGATTCTTGGTCACATCGATTGCCTTGTTGAGCAGCCAGGCGGGTGCACAGCCTGGATTCACGCCGAAAAGATCTTGGTGATTGGCGTAAATTGAGCTGAGGATCTTAGCAGCGTTTTTGCAATTCGTCGATGAGTCAGCACCGGGGATACGCGAGACATGATCTTTAATAAGGTCTAACGCTGTCCGCTCAGTCGTCCCATTGTGTTTTAGGAGTAGGCAAGCCTTCGTAATCCAAAGATTGCGTTGACCGTCTTCGACGAGTTCGGCTTTAAGAAGCTGATTCGTCAAATCGACAGCAGCGCGCCCAGTGCTAAGCGCTGACGATCGGCACGTCAAAGCTGTGTCGAGACGTATAGCGAGTCGCCAGCCTTCACCGCGACTCAAATATTCAGCCTGAAGCCAAGCAGGAGGCGCTTTCAAAAATTTCTCTATAAACGGCCGGCTCAGCCCAGCTATCTTGCGAATGTCTGCAACAGAAAGCTGAACCGTTTTTTCGCCACCTAACCAAGCATCGTAGAGATGAAGGTAGAGTTTTGACAATTTCCGTTCAGCGCGAAGGTCGGGATAGAGGAGGCCCTGGCGCTCAGATTTTTTGATGTAATTTGCGAGACCAAACGGTTTGAGATAGGCAAGCAGATTCCTGACGACAGGCGTTTTTTGCGCTTGTACCGCGCGTAGGACGAGAACCTTGTCATAGACAAGTTTTGTGGGATCGGTCCAGTTGCAGAAGTCTCTTCGCAGGCCGATCGCGCTTGGATCGGCACCCAGACCGTGGGCGTTAAAAAGTAGGAGCAGTTTTTCTTGGAGAGTCTTGATAGCGAACTGCGCTTTTTTGGTCTTATAAATCAGCTCCAGAGGACGCAACGCTATATATAAGGCGAGACCTTTTCCGCCCGTGGAGCGAACCACCGCGAACACATATTTGAGAATTTCAGGATGATTTTCGGCAAGCCATTTTTTGATGCGAGGCCAGTGGAGAACGCCGGCCTTGGTCTTCCACTTCTCGTCAGCTCGGTGAGCATCAAGGTCTAGCGCTAGACAATAGAGTGTCTCCGTCCTTGTAGCAGCATTGTAATAACAGGTATGAATCAAGTCCGCGTACTCTCCCCTAAGGGGGCAAATCGCCACCGCGGATTTGCGAGCACCGCTGTCATCCCAGAGCCAGTTTTTAAACTGATAATGACTTCTTCCCGCCTTCGGCTGGGAGCCAAGGCGCCTTTTTGCGAGCATTCCTAACCGTAACTAACTGTAGTTACAGGGTTTTGTTTTGCGACATTTTTAGACTTTATGAGTGAAGAATTGAGCTTTATAGTAGTCATCAGACGGGCTTCCTGTTGTGAGGTTGCTTTGTTTAGAGCCTGGCTGTTGTTTCCGCAACTTCCGGGTTCGCTCTTTTTAAGACACTCGACACAGTCTATAAAAAAATTTTCTAAAAGCAAATAGCTCTTTAGCTAAGCCAACGCGATTCAAATATTTCCTCTAGGCCAGACAAGCTATCCAAAAATATGCTTTGTCATTCCGAGCGCGAGCGAGGAATCGCAGTCTTAGCTCTTTCCACCTACACAGCAGCTTAGTCTGAGATCCCTCACATACGTTCGGGATGACAAATATAGGCCCTTTTGGAAAAAAGCTTCTATTTTCCGGCAGACAAAAGCGGCAGAGTCGGCTTGTCCTTGCTGATTCCATCACGATTTTCGATCAAAGAAATAAAGGAACTGAGACTTGAAGAAAGTCCTACCTTTCACTGATCTCACCACGGATCTCACCGTGCGACGTAACCCGAACATGATTGGGTTACGTCGTACGCCCCGAATTGCGAATTGTTTAAAAAGTGTATCCAGCACCCACCCGTAAGAAAGTGATTTGCATTCCTGAAAACTGCGAGGAGACTCGGCTAGCAATTTCATGCATATGAGAATCTGCATTGTTGCCGACGCTCCTCCCGTATTCTAAACCGGAGCTAGCCCAACTCCATGGCTTAGAAAGTTCCAGCCAATCTACACTGATCAAAGCTCTATTTTTCGCAAAACGCCAAATGGAATTGATACCCACATGCGGTGATACTGCGAGAAAGCGTGATGTAAAATCACCTGAACTTGATGAAGCTTGAAAACTGTTCTGGATAAGAAAATTATCAACACTCAAACCCAATTTCAAGCCTGCATTACCCAAAAAGTCGACCAATAAAAATCTGTGAAAAATGTACAAACTACCAATTTCTGCGGACTCATGCTTCACCGTGCTTTTGCCCCCAGTTTTCTGTTCCAAATAGTCCCTAGTTGATGATGTTAGCGCAAGTGCACCTGAGGAATACTCTATACCGGTCATAGCATTTCCATCGGGAGAAAACATAAAGCCGATGGCTCCGAGCGGAGCATGATAATTTGACGAATAAAGGTACGATGCCGAAACAAAAGGCGTATAGTCATACGCACTCGCAAATGAGGGGCAAAGAAGGGGAAACAAGAGAGCCAGCTTTAGCACAGGTTTCATCACCAAAAACTCCGTCAATATTCATTATGTTTTGTTAGCATTCCAAGTATAATAATGCTAAGGTCTATTTTCTAATTTTTTATATTCGAATTACGTCGCACGTCCCGAATTGCTCTGGTACAGTGAGGAAATTGGATTTATAATTAGTTTTATCGACAAGTACCCTTCCGCTTGGTGCTAGTTATGCTTAATATAAAACAAAAAATCCTGACTAAAAGGCTAGTGCTTCGCCCACTCGACAAAGGAGATTTTTATGCCTGGCAACAGAATCGTTTGACGAGACTTTCTCCGAACGGAAAATTTGATATTGGACCGAAATCCGAAAAAGAATGCACGGCTGGCGAGTTTAAAAAGAAACTAGCCTTCTTCTATCAGACGCAGGCCAAACAGGACAAAATGTATGTGCTCTGTGTTTTCCTAAGAAGCAGTGGTGAAATGATCGGACAAATTGATTTGCTAACCGTTTGCCGAAGGGATCGGCAAGTAGCCAACTTAGGCTATGCTATACACAACCAATTTTGGGCTAAGGGCTCCGGAAAAGAGGCTGCTCTTGGAGGCATTCAGTTTGCATTTCTTTATCTAGGCTTTCATCGACTGGAGGCCATCACCGATCGGGGAAACCTTCGCTCTATTCGCCTTGCAAAAGCCATTGGTATGAAACCAGAAGATCTAAAAAGAAAGTACCTTTTTGAAAATGGGAAATGGATCGATCAACTCANNATACTGGAGGAGCTTCGTATTTCCCTTTGTGAATTGCATCTAGTTGTGACGGTAGCAACCAATCAACGTTCTCCAGTGCCTGTTTAACTGTCATACCATCTACACCAAAGGATGCGCCATTCAGGGCGTGCGACGTAACCCATCTGCGTCAAATTCGGGTTACGTCGCGCGTCACCAAATTCCTCAGCTAACTGCTGTCAGCCCTCTTACAAAGATTTTTTAATGGCGAGATTTCCACCTCCCGTTTTTACGGAGATGGTAAATTTTGCATCATGAGTGTCACCAAGTTCATTGAGCAGCTGCCCACTACCTGCCTTAAAGCTCGTCTTAACTTTTGTATGCGCCGGTAAAAAAACAATCGTATTACCACTACCCATTTTGAGATGGAGTTCTCCATTCTCGGGCTTTTTCGGGTAGACAATAGAAATATTCCCACTTCCAGCCTGGAGATCAGCGCCACCAGTCAGGCCTTTGACATTTATGGAACCACTGCCAGATCTTCCCTCTAGCCTGTTAATCTCACCATCCAGATCTACGTTTCCACTCCCTGTACGATAAGAAATCGGTCCTTTAGTTCCTTGAACCTGAACCGACCCAGAGCCGGATTTCAAATCGATAGAAACTTCACGCGGGAGAGAGATATTGAAATGAACTTCACACCTTCCGGAGTTTTTATTTTTAGCTTCAACCACCAGAGTAGACCCAGTTTTTTCAATCGCCAGAACACAACTTGGACCGACATGGACCTTGTTTGCCCTTACAGTCATCTTAGCAGAATCACTCGTGGAAACATTTATGGAACCGCTTCCGTTCCTAAGATTGAGTTGTTTGGTTCCCACTGAATCAAAACGTCACTATTTCTGCATGAGCTAGTCCACCAAAAATTAGAAAGCTAGGCATTATCAATTTTGCAACTCTCACAGACACACCTCCATAATAGGAACGATACAACCTGATCATGCAGGAATTTTCAATAAAAAAATCCTTTGTGGAGCAAAAGAAACACTCATGAAAATTCCTTACTCTATACTTATCAAGAATTTGATCAGAAAACCGTTGCACAACCGTAGCTGTGTGACTTATTAATATTTTTGATTCGAATGGACTTTCACCGAGGTGATTTTATGAAGTGCTTTCTATTTTTTGTTGTTTTAGCTTTGGTTTCTCCTAATGCCCTAGCCGATAAAGACACAGAGATCAAAAATTTATGGGTGAGAGCAAATCAAGTTTTTGTGGTTGGAGGCAGGGAGTTTAAATGGAATGGCTCTCGTGACGTTGCTGATTTGACCGGAGGCGCGGGATTTGAGCTTGGCATCCTAGAGCCTCAGACTTCGGACAACTTTTTATATAGACATGGAATTTTAACCGTATTCTATAAACATGAAAATCTAAGCGTAACCCATGAGACGTTTAGAATTATTTTTGATACGGGGCGTTTTGACGAGGACGACTAAAAAAAATCCAGAAAGTTTCAACTCGCATCCACTCGCAAATTTTCTTACGACGGATTTGGCTCTACCAGACTGGCTTAAATTGCTTAACCCCAAGCGTGACCCAATACTGCTATGGATTTCGTTCCCTCACTCATGTTAAGGTCGCAGGGTTTCTGACAAATCATCGTTCCATCAAAAGAGGAAGAGTCTATGTGGGCAAAAAATCTAAGTCAGATGTACAGCATGCTAGTCTGTCTNNGTCTCGTAACATGCATGGTTTTAATGGTTTCCCTTACAATCATTCTCATTAGCGTTGTTAATATTTCTTTTCCAGAAACAAAGAACGCCAAAGAACTTGCGCGATATGCAAGCAATGAAGTGTTCCTTCAGAGTTTTCGAAACGGATATAGTGATGAGAAAAATGAACGGCTTATCGAACTGAAAAAGTTGCCAAAGGAGGAACTGGCCTCTCTCNNGCGCTCGGAGAATTTAACGCTTCCGCAGTTCAGAATCTGATCGACAGCTTCCTTTGGTTTTTCGTTGCAATGCTCTTCTTTGTTGTTCACTGGTCTCTCTATCGTCGACTTACTCTAAAATTTAAGAAAGAACATTACCCAAAAAAATTTCCATCACAACAAATACACGGTTAATATCTGAATGCTTTGTTAAGAACAGTGATGAAAATTAAGAGGCCACCGTCATTATTATTATGGGGAGTCATCGTACTGCAGAGTTGCCTTTGCTTCCTCCTTTTGATTAGGTAAAGTGTCGTTGACTATCGCACTGATCCTAAGTCACTGGCATTTGCCAGTGTGATTACATTCCTAATTTCACTGGGTCTTTTAAGCTCTGAATTTTCTTATTTTTCGCGATTTCCGAGGACAGTTGCCTTTCTACACTTCCCTGCAATAGCGGTTCTTCCGATTGTTATGATGGTCGCAAATATTGCGATTGGAATGCTTCTCTTTTGTGTA
>PLEQ01000119.1 GCA_003136475.1 Deltaproteobacteria bacterium | reverse complement strand
TTCGGAAAGATGAATGTAGGCGAGGAATTCGTTGACGACGGTTTTCTCACCCAGCAGTCGACCAACGATGGCACAATCTTCCCAAGCTACGCCTAGCAAGAACGCAAAGGGCCGAAATAGATAGCCAAGCATGCCTTCGAAGGAAAGGTCCATGTCTATGAGGCTACCCAAATTCCCCAAAAGCATATTGATCAGAGCGATGATCGCTATAAAGGCGATCAACATGGCGCCGACGTTGAGTGCAAGCTTGAGACCTTCGGAAGCTCCGACGCAGGCGGCTTCGAAAACGTTGGCCTCTTTGCTTAGGTGCAATTCCACATGACCTTTGGCGTGTGGATCTTCGGTTTCCGGAATGAGGAGTTTGGAAATCAAAATAGCGGCANNGGACATAAAGGAGGCCGTGATGAGGTGCCCGGCTGAAATGCCAAAACTCGCGTAGGCGGAAAGTACCCCACCGGAAGTCATCGCCATCCCGACCGTCATCATGGTGTTGATTTCGGAAAGGGTCATCGTCTTCAGGTACGGTTTAATAAAAAGCGCCGATTCCGCTTGGCCAACGAAGATATTGGTCCCGGTAACAAGGCCCTCCGTCGCAGAAATATTCATCATACGCTTCATGATCCACGACAAGCCTTTGATGGCGCGTGGAATAATGCCCCAGTAAAAGAGTAAGGAGGAGAGCGAAGAGATAAAAATAATGGTTGGCAGAACTTTGAAGGCAAAAGTTGAGCTGGCCAGGCTGTCGCCGAATAGGAAAGTCGACCCCTTGTCGGACAGGTTGATGATGGCGTTGATTGCGTTCTTAGCGGCTTCGAAGACGGTGCGGCCGATTTCAGTCCTTAAAATGAAAAGCGCGAAGAGAAATTGGAGAACGACTCCCCCTATGATAGCTCGCCAATTTACCACTTTGCGATTGCGGGATAGGCACCAGGCAAGAAACATCATAAAACATAGGCCAAAAAAACTGACTAGACGCTGTTCCAAGCTACTCTCCTTCTGGGATAATGATATGTCGGGGGTTCGGTAGTCGGGCTAGAGCGGGTACTTAGCAGTTTTTTATGGAGAATCCAAGCCGCTGTTCGCAAAAATGCCGCTCTTATAGGCAGCGTGGTATCTTTCCAATTCTGCGCTAGATCTTTTCTCATCTTTTTCTTAAGAACGGTTGTGTTAACATTTTGGCAGATAGAGATTGCCAGTATCGAGGGTGTTATGAGTTCTACCAGCGAAGATCTTGAGAGTTTAGTCAAGCAAGAAGCGCAAAAAGCCGAACGAATTTTGGCTGAAATAAAACGGGTGATTGTTGGCCAAGCGACCGTTAGCAAACGTCTCTTGATGGCGATGGTAGCGGGCGGCCATGTTCTTCTCGAAGGCTTGCCAGGCCTCGCCAAGACGACGTCGATCAAATGCTTGGGTCAGGCGACAGCGCTTTCCTTTAAGCGCATTCAATTTACCCCGGACTTGCTCCCTGCGGACTTAATCGGTACGCAGAAGTATGACCCGCGGAATGCCGAATTCAAGGTCCGCAAGGGTCCGATCTTCGCCAATCTTATTTTGGCTGATGAGATCAACCGAGCCCCCGCCAAAGTGCAATCGGCACTACTGGAAGCTATGGAAGAAAAGCAGGTTACGATCGGTGATCAAACTTGGCCGCTCGAAGAACCATTTCTCGTGATGGCCACCCAGAACCCGATNNAGTCGCGACACGCTATGAAATCCTCAGCCTGCGGGACACGGTTGAGAAGATTTATGTCTCGGAAAAAATTCGTCACTATATTGTGAGCATCGTCTACACCACACGCACTCCTAAAGAACGTGGCTTTGCAGAACTAGCCCCCCTGATCGAGTACGGGGCCAGCCCACGCGCGTCACTCAACCTGGATCGTGCGGCGCGAGTGAATGCTTTGTTTGAAGGTCGGAGTTTTGTAACTCCGCAGGATGTCAAAGACGTCTGCGTCGATATCNNTAGCTAAAATATTGGAAAGGGTTGACGTTCCCTAATGTTGCTTTCGAATAAGATCATTCAGCAAATTCGCCACATCGAGCTTAAAGCCGGTCGTCTCGTTACGGACGCCTTGGCTGGTGAGTATGTTTCTGTCTTCCGTGGTATGGGGATGGAATTCGAAAAAGTTCGAGAATATGGGCCTGGGGACGACGTCCGGACTTTGGATTGGAACGTCACGGCCCGTATGAACGCGCCTTATGTCAAAGTTTTTCGTGAGGAACGGGAACTCACCCTCATGTNNAGGCCTTCGGGAGCACGGGGAAATTCAAAAATGAAACCGCCGCCGAACTGGCTGCTGTACTGGCTTTTCTCGCAACCAAGAACAACGATAAAGTTGGGCTCATTCTCTTTTCAGACCATGTCGAGCATTTCATTCCGCCTAAAAAAGGGCGCTCGCATGTTTGGCGTATCATTCGTCAAATCCTGACGCATCAAGCCAAGGGCAAGACGACCGCTATGAAGGAAGCCCTCGACTATTTCAACAGCGTTTGTAAACGCAAGTCCTTATGTTTTTTACTCTCCGATTTTTGCACAGAAAACTACGAGAAAGCGCTCAAGATGGCGGCCCATCGTCACGAACTGGTCTGTGTTCAAATCAAGGATCCGCGCGAACAAGAACTGCCCAGCAGTGGTCTGATCACTTTGCAGGACGCCGAAACTGGCCAAAGCTTAGTGATCGACACCGGGGATCGCAGTTTTCGCAAAGCCTTTCTCGCTCATGTGCAAGAGGATGAAAAAAAGCGCCTGGAGTTTTTTCGTCGGCATAAAATTGATTTTTTTGAGGTAAATACTCTTGGTTCCACCGTAGTGCCGTTGATTCAATACATCAACCGACGCGAACGACGGTTAAAAATGCGATGAGTGCGACTCTACCCAACTCACCAACGCTTATGCCGGGGCCGCTTGCTAGCCCCCAAGCTGAACAATTACCCCATGGCTTACGCGGACTCCTGGCTTATCGATTTTCCTGGGATAGCTTATGGCCCTGGCTGGCACTTAGCTTAGGCAGTCTTATAGTTTTAGGCATCCTCTATCACCTCTGGAAAAAATATAAAAATCGGCCTAGCAAACCAGTCGCACCAGAACTTCCGTTTTTGACGCTCGAACGCCAACTGCATGCGCTCTTGCCCCCGCAACCCTTTAGCGGCAAACCTGGAACCCAGTATTTTTTTGAATTGAGTATGTTGTTTCGACAGTTTTTGGAGTTGTCGTCCGGTGTGCAAGCCACCGATCTCACTCTGCAGGAACTCAAGGAACCCCTGCGACGGAAAAGTTCACTCTCGCGAGAAACAACCGAGGAAGTGATTAAGTTTCTCGAACGCTGTGACTATGTTAAATTCGCTGGCATCCCTGCAGATCTCGCTGAAGCGCAAGCGAGTCATACGCAAGTCCTTCAGTGGGTGCGCTATCTACGACCGCGACGTTTGGAAAGTGAGGGACAGTAAAATTACATACAGTTTTGCACAACCCTTCTTCTTGGCACTCTTGCTCTTTCTGATTCCCATGATGTTTTGGGAATTTGGGCGCACGCGTTCAGCCGTGATCTACCCTTCGCTCAAGCTTTTTAGCACGCGGCGCAAGTGGCGTTTCTTCTATCGGCTGCCGTTCTTTTTAAGGTGCCTTGGCCTGATCTTCCTTACCCTAGCTCTGGCACGTCCTCAAACCGGACGCAGTCAAGCGAAGCAGCGCTCCGAAGGCATCGACATTATCCTAGTTGCGGATGCCTCTGGTANNATGCTTTGGATTTTGTGATCGATGGTAAGCGTCAGAATCGGCTATCGGTCGTTGAAAAAGCTATGGAAGATTTCGTCGATTCACGGGTGGATGATCGTATCGGCCTCGTCGTATTTGGGACTCACGCCTTTGCGCTTTGCCCGCTGACTCTTGATCACGATGTTCTCCTGCAATATATCGACACGATGAAAGTAGCGATGGCGGGTGAAGAAACGGCAATCGGTGACGCGATCGGAGTCGCTAGCAACCGGCTCAAAGATATTCCCGCAAAAAGNNAAAAGTAAAGTTATGATCTTGCTCACCGACGGGGAGAACGACGCCGGTAAACTCGACCCGCGGGAAGCGGCCCAAGCTGCAAAAGCTATGGGTATTAAAATCTATACTGTGGGCGTAGGCAGTGAAGGGTATGTCCCCATCCAGACGCCTTACGGTTTTCAAAAAGTGCGCTTACCGATCGACGAAAAATTGTTGAAAGAGATCGCAGATATGACCGGTGGTCGCTATTTCCGAGCCGGGGATACCGATGCCCTTTTTGCGATTTATCATACGATCGACGCCTTAGAAAAAACCACCGTCGACACCAACGTCTATTACAATTATGAAGAAAAATACGCCAGTTTTGTCTGGCTGGCTCTCGTTCTACTCGCACTGGAGCTTCTGCTCCGCACCACACGTTTGCGAAGGTTACCCTAATGGACTTTGCCGATAGCAAAATCCTACTTTTTCTTTGGTTGATTCCTCTCTGTCTCTTCCTCATCACTCTTGAGTTGCGGCAGGTGCGGCAGCGCTTTACGGCTTTTGCCAAGTTGCGGATAGAGGAATTGCTAACGAATGTGTGGAGCGCACGGCGAACCGTTTGCAAGAGCCTTCTGCTTGTGGCAAGTTTACTCTTTATGATTCTTGCCCTCGCCCGTCCCCGCTGGGACTTCGAATGGAAAGATCTGCCACGCGGTGGCACCGATATTATGATTGCCCTCGATCTTTCGACGTCGATGCTGGCGACCGATATTCCGCCCAATCGTTTGGAACGTGCCAAGCGCGAAATCATCGACTTGCTTGGAATTCTTAAGGGTGATCGCATCGGGATCGTCGCTTTCGCCGGTGTCTCTTTTGTATACTCACCACTGACCGTCGACTATCGCCTCGCTGATATGTTCATCAAACAACTCAATATCAAACTGATGCCCGTGCAAGGTACCGTCATTGGCGAAGCTCTCAACCAGTCCATTGACGCTCTCGAAAAAGCCTCGAGCTCCGACACCCAAGGCAAGGCTATAATCCTCATCACCGATGGTGAAGACCAAGGTACCGATGCCCTTCTTGCTGCAAAAAAAGCCAAAGAAAAGGGCATTCGTATCTTCGCTGTGGGTATCGGTTCAGAAGCTGGTGCGCCAATTCCCTTGGCAGATGGTGGGTTTAAGAAAGACCAGGCGGGGAATATCGTCGTTTCCAAACTGGATGAGAAAACTTTGCAAGACATTGCTGCAGAGACCGGTGGTGCCTACGTGCGTTCAAGTTCGGGCAGTCTGGATCTCGATCTTATCTACCAAAATATCCGAGGCAGCGGCAAAGACCATGAAGGGGATGTGACCCGTCAGAAAATTTGGCATGAGCGCTTCCAGATTTTTCTAGCCCTAGCCCTCTTCTTCCTACTCTTGGAATTTTTTCTACGGGGTTCGCGCTCCAAGAAGTCCCGTCGTACCTGGTGGGGCACGGCTGTGCTCCTCTTGGGACTCTTGCCTTATTCTTCACCCAAGGCTGTCGCCAGTGACCGTAGTGAGGGTGAAAAAGCTTTCCAAGAGAAGGATTACAAGACAGCAGCGGAGAAATTTCTTAATGCTGAAATTCGTGAGCCGACGAATCTGCAAAATGCCTATAATCGGGCCGTGAGTCAGTTTTACAACCATCAGTACAAAGAAGCCGCTCAAGGTTTTGCAAAGGCTGCGCAAGCCCAAGATAAGACGCTCGCGCAACGCTCTTATTATAATCTCGGTAATTCCCTCGTTGCGCAGGGAGCTTTAGAAGACGGAGTCAAAGCTTTCGAGCAGGCCCTAGCCATAAATCCTCAGGACAAAGAAGCGCAAGACAACTTGGAATGGACGAAGAAGAAAATTCAAGAACAGAAACAACAGCAGCAGAATAAAAAAGACAACGATAAAAAAGACGATAAGTCAGACGACAAACAGGACCAAAATAAAGATCAGGGCAAAGACCAAAAGCAGGATTCGAAGAACGACAAGCAGCAAGAGCAAAAACAAGACGACAAAAAACAGGACCAGGATAAAGCTCAAAATCAGGATCAGAAGAAAGATTCTAAAGAGGATAAAGCTCAGGATTCAAAACAGGATTCTAAAGAAGCTAAGAACGATGCTCAGCAGGATAAAGAAAAGCAGCAAGATTCAGCTAGTGCCGACAAGAAGAAAGACGCGATGGACAACAAAGGTGGCAGTGCCGACAAAGCTCCAAATGATGGCAAAGATCTAAGTCGTGAGGAAGCTGAGAAATTGTTGCGTATGATGGAAGATCAGGAGCAAGTTTATGGAATGCCTCCGCAGTATAAAGCGCCGCAAACGGCGCCGGAACGAGATTGGTGATGAACTACCTTAAGTTTAACTACTATGTGCTGTTTCTCTGCCTCCTCTTTTTTAGCCGAGGCGCTTTGGCAGGCACGGCAGTTGCTCAGATCGACCACCAAGACGGGGAACTGGGTGAGCATTTTAATCTGAGCATTACCGTAGCCGGAGATCTCGCGGGTAGAGTGGAATTGCCTCCGATTGCTGATCTGATAGTCGCGGGCACTGGAACCTCGACGAGTATAAGCTATATCAATGGTAGTTTGTCGAAGGAAACCTCTTATAATTTTGTTTTGGAGCCGCAGAAAGAGGGCACTTTTAGCGTCCCGGCGCTCAAACTTAAAATCGATGACCAGTGGGTCGAGACACAAGCCATCACCATTAAGGTTCGCAATGGTGGGGGCGGCGGCAGTGCTGCTCAACAAGCTCCCGCTGGTCGACAAAACCCTGCTGCCGGCAGACCGGGTAGCGCCTCTGACGATGAGCCGGTGCAAGAGGGTGCGGGTCCCAATGTTTTTATCGAAAGAGAATTTTCCAAAACAAGTCCCTATGAAGGGGAACCCATCGTCGTCACAACTAAAATTTTCCATCGCGTGGAGCTTGCCAACGTAGAAGCGATGAATGAAAAACCTGCTGGCGTGCGGATTATAGAGATCAAGCAGGGCAATACCACGGAACTGCGAAACGGTATGTCTTACCAAGTCCTTCTGGTTAAACAGGCAATGATTCCGACGCGTTCCGGCAAAGTTAAAATCCCCGGGTTCCGCGTTCGCGCTGCGCTCGTCTTGCCACCTGAGCGGCGGCAAGGTCGGCGGGGTGGTTCTTTTGATGATTTTTTTGATGACTTCTTTAATCGTTCGCAAAATCGTGTGGTGCGTCGCGTCCTGGCCAGCAAAGATGCGGAACTTGACGTCAAGGCTGTACCGACGCAAGGCAAGCCAGCAAATTTTAAAGGCCTGGTGGGAACCTTCCGCATCGATAGTGAAATCAGTCCTGCGGAATTAAAGGCCGGCGAGACAGCGACACTGACTTTGACTATCGATGGTGTCGGGGCCTTGGACACCATCGGCAATTTAGAGCTCCCGCTCGGATCTAAAATTCGTGCTTATGCCGATAAGCCGCAAGGCGAGGAACATGGTTCCGAAAAATGGGGTTTAGAGTCCAAGCGTATATTCCGTTTTGCCTTGGTGCCCATTCAGAAAGGCGATTTTGCGCTCGGCCAGTTTAAACTGCCATACTTTGATCCGCGAAGTGGCAAATTCGATGAGTTGGTGGCAGATCTGGGAGAGCTGAAGGTTGCAGAGGGCGATGACAGAGTCGCAAGCACTCCAACCGTAACGAATCCTAATGGAACGGTGAAGCTCAAGGCTGACGTGCAAGCGCTCGCTAGTGTTTTGATCGATATTCACCGGCATATTCCCCTGGCTTGTTCACAAGTGCTTTCCCGCAAGGACTTTGTTTTAACCGGCGTTTTGATGGGTGTGCCGGCGCTTTTGTGCCTGCTCGTCTTGATATTGCAGAGTCTAAAAGGGCGTCCGCGGGGTGGTCGGATCGTACGCAGACGACAAGCCCTTAGAAATTTCCAATCCAGCTTGGAAAAACTGCGCGCTGCGAGTCTAAGTCCCGCACGCTTTTTGGAGAGCGCCTTTCATGCCTATCGTGAATTTATCGGAGACATCTTTGGACTGCAGGGTGGTTCACTCACCGCCAAAGAGATAGCGCCACGTCTGGTCAAGTTTCGTATTCCTAAAGACCTCTTATCCCAGCTTGAAGAACTCGTACTCAAGATCGAATACACGCAATATGGCAGTGAAAACTTAACCCAGCAACAAGTCGCAAGCTTGGTTGAGCTCATGCAAGATCTAGCTCAGGAGATAGAAAAACGGTGCTGAAGACTTTTTTTATAATCGTGAGCATTTTATGCACAAATTCATTATCTGCAGTGTCCGTAGAGGAGGCTAGCAAGGCCTACGACCAAGGAGATTTTGCAGCAGCCATCAGTATTTACGAGAACTTGATCAGCTCTGGCTTACGCCATGGCTCTCTCTATTATAATTTGGGAAACAGTTATTTTCGAAAGGGTGAAAAAGGCAAGGCCGTTGCCGCTTATCTGGCAGCGCGTCGTCTGATGCCCAGGAACCCCGATGTGAAAGCCAACCTCAAGTTTGTCGAAGAACAGGGTCCCGATAAGTTGGCACCTCACCTCTCCTCCGCTCTTTTGCGCAATCTGGCTTTTTGGGTGGACTATGCTTCGCCAAAAGAGGTGCTTTGGGTTTCAGCAATTCTCGGCTGCCTGGGTCTAAGTTTGCTGTTCTTGACACTCGTTTTTGCGAAACTGATTTTTTTGCGGCCTTGGAGCCTTGCTATGAGTTTGCTGGCTTGTCTGAGCCTTGGCATTTTTATAAGCAGTCTTTATTTCGAAGAAACTTGGGGAGCGGTAAGTGTACCGCTCGCTGAGGTTCACTCGGGTCCAGGCGAAACCAACACGGTGGTCTTTCAACTTCACGAAGGGGCACCCTTCGTCGTTGACGCTCTGGAACCGGGTTGGTATCGCATCCAACTCTCCGATGCTAAGCTGGGCTGGCTAGCGGCTAAAGACGCCACGGTGTTTTTGTTCTAAGCTTAAAAGAGAACAATCCGTGGTGCATAGGGGGGTAGGTGAAAAAGCGATTCCTTTTTGTAATGATACCAGGCTTAGTCATGTGTGAATCCACTCGGCATTTTGCTGGTGAACAGGGACCTGCGGCCTTAGCCATTCAGAAAGACACACTCGCTATCACCTGCGAAGTCGAGCAGCTTCTGGACCGGCAATACTCGCTGGCGCGGCAGCCGCAAGACTACCAATGGACTTTTACTCCGACCTGTCCCAAGCAGGGTACTGTTTCGACAGTGGAGGATCTGAGCCAACCGCTCAATATTATTTTTGTGATCGATATCACACAAAGCATGCTGCCAAGCTTCAAAGTCATTACGGAGAAAATATTTGAGCTCAACCAAGAGCTCACCGCCGCAAACCGCACCGTTCAGATGGCAGGCATTGGATTTTCTAATTATTTTCGTAACTATGAAGTTAGCAATTTTCTGCCAGGCGTAACGTTTGCCAACCAAATTCAGACCTGGCAACTTGTCAATGTCGGGCCCTCTGCAGTAGCGGGGCAACTAGCCATTAGCGTCGCTCTCGATAAATTCGTAGCTCTTCAGCATCAATCACCCAACATGAGCAATGCCCAAAATATTATCTTCTACGTCGCGGATGATCCTATTTTTTCACAAGCTTCCCAGACGGACTACACTGTCGACGCTCTTGTTAGCCAAGTGCAAAATGCCAACATCAATAACTTGCAATTCTACTATTCCGTTCCTAACTCCCTCAGTACCGAGAACACGGTCGCTGGCGCACCCAATCCCTTGGTTCAAATTCAAGAATTCGTTACAAAGAGCAGTCTATCAGCGACTCAACTCCCTTTTCCGCTTACGACCCAATTGCTCAATACATTCTCAAGCCAATTGGTAAATGTTATCAAGGCGCCTGATCAAGTTTGTGCCATCGATACGATCTCCTTTCAGTCTGGGTCGCAGGCCTCAATGCCGACGGTTGATATTCGCAACAACGTCTTCGCAGCGGTCGAGAAAAAGACTCCTTTCACCTTCACCCTTTCCCCGGATCCCAACACTCTTAACTACTGGTTAGAAATCAATCGTTGTTGCAAGAAAAATCAGACAGAAACGAGTTGCGACAGCACCGATAATGTTCTTCTGAACTATACCTTTGCACCGATCGTCCTTCCCTAAAATTAGAGCACTAGTGCTAAAAAACTTGAAATAGCTGAATCATTCTGGTACTCTTAGAAGCTGTTTGAAAAGTCTGGAAGAGCTCCGACTGCGATTCTTCGCTGCGCTCAGAATGACGAGCATTCTCGTCATCTCGAGGCGAAGCCGAGAGATCGCAGTCTAAGTTGAAGGGCTTTTCAAACAGCCTCTTAAAGATCTGGCGGCTATTTTTTGTCTGTCAATTTACCAACAAACCTAAGGAGGCGGCCATGGCGATTGTTCTAAAGACTGGAGAAAATCTGGCTAACGTCTCTTCTATCAACCGATCGATCGCGTTCGCTTAGTTTCTCTCCCAAAAAAATAAAATCGTAAAAATCTAAAATTTTGCATGTTCGCCTTCTAAAGGTGACGTGTTTCTATTGGGAAACTTAAGATGCATTCCATTTCAGACTTAGGGTGGACTTCGTTTTTTGAACGCCAGCTTGTTTTATCCGAATTTTCTCACAAGCAGGTCGTTCGTATTGTCGATGAGCAAAGAAAAATGTGGCGCGTTGCCTACGTTCATGACGGAAAGCTCCAAGAAACTTGGGCAGCGCCCTCAGGACATTTACGTTTTCATAGTGAGCAAGGAGAGATTTGGCCAGCGATAGGCGATTTCTGTATTGCCCGCCTTCCCCTCCCAATTGACGAGCCTGACCTCATGGCTCTTGAAGAAGTCCTCACAAGGAAAAGTTCCATAGTACGCCAACGCCCAGGTTCGGAGCAGCCGCAAGTCATAGCGGCTAATATTGACAATGCCATAGTGCTTACGTCGATGAATCAGGAATTCAATCCGCGGCGCCTTGAGCGATTTCTAGTAAGCATTTGGGATGGCGGAGTCACTCCGATTCTCGTTCTATCAAAAGCGGATTTAATAAAAGATCACGAGCCGTTTGTCCGTGAGGCGGAACGATGCTCACAGGGCGCCAAAGTGCTTGTTGTCAGCACCCGTACCGGGCAAGGTCTGGCCACACTCGTCCAGATGCTGGACCCGCACGCAAGTTCGGTTGTGCTAGGAAGCTCCGGTGTCGGCAAATCGACTTTGGTCAATGCACTCCTAGAAAAAGATGCCCAACGCATCGGTGACGTACGGACTTTTGACACCAAAGGGCGACACACAACCACAGCGCGTACTTTGTTCTTTTTGCCTAACGGCGCACTGATTATTGATACGCCTGGGGTTCGTGAATTTGCTCCCTTTGAACACGCAGGGGGGATAAAAAAAACTTTTGTGGACCTTGAAACCTTAGCTTTGCAGTGTCGTTTTTCAAACTGCACACATCAGACAGAACCCAGTTGCGCCGTAAAAACNNAAGCTAAAACGCGAAACGTCCTTTTTGCGAAGAAGAGAAGACAAGCAAGAGCAAGCGGAATATCGCAAGGAATTGAAAAAGCTCATGCTCGCTTCTCGTCAAGGAAGGCACGGCAAACCCAAATAGACGGCTAAGCCAAGATTGCTAGCAAATAAAGCAAGATTGGCAAAGCTTCGAACTCCGACATTCTGATAAAGATATAAATATCGAGATGAGGTTTTCAGTGTTTGACGATAGCTACAGACAAGCGATTCAACGTGTTCTTGCTTTTATTGAGCACCACTATGATGAAAATCTGACCCTTTTGCAGTTATCCAAAGTAGCACGGATTTCGCAATTCCACTTTCATCGAATATTCACTAGCTATATGGGTTTATCACCAGGTCAGTACATCAAAGTTAAGCGCATAGAACACGGCGTGCGAGAGCTTTCCCACTCCAAAAAGAAGACAATCGACGTTGCCCTATCGTCGGGCTATGAAAACCACGCTTCGTTCAATAAAGCTTTTAAAAAAGAACTGGGCCTTAATCCGACCGAATTTAGACAGGCCATAAAAGAAAAGGGAAATTACATGAGTCATTTAAAAAGCAATGCTGTTGAGTTCCTAGGATTTCAAAATCGCGAAGCTACTCCCATTTTGTATGTTCGCAAAACGGGTAACTATTTTGTTTCCGCAAGAGCAGCTTGGGAAGAAATACTGAAAACTATGGACAAACTCGGAATAAAAACAAATGAGCATGAATATATAGGAATTTCACAAGATAATCCTCACGACGAAGATGTAAACGAGGAAGATTTGCGTTTTGACGCCTGTGTTGTGAATTCACAGGCTATACAAAAATCGGATCTAGCCAAACAAAGTGTTCAGACCGGGGAAATAGCTGGCGGTCGCTATGCCGTATTCCTGCACAGAGGACCTTATGAAACACTCAGCGACAGCTATCACTATATCTATGGCCACTGGATGTATTCGGAAAATCAAAAAGTCCGCAATGTCCCACCTTTTATCCGCTACCGCGTTCTTCTCAGCTTAAGCCATTGCGATCCGAAGGATCTTGAGTCGGAAATTTTTATTCCGGTTAAATAGCAGCTAAACTAGCTCCAAAACAGGATCGCAAAAGATCTTTGTCATGCGGCAATATTAGAATATTGCTGCAGATATTATTAGCCTTGAAAGGAACGCGGTATTTCTGTATTCTCTAATGATGAGTTTTTTACGTAACATTCTATTCATCATTTGCTGCTGGTCGGTCGGCAATACTCTATTTGCCGCAACGGTTTGCCTGCTCGACAAAGATGCTGCACCTTATAGCGATCCTAGGCTGCCAAAAATTCAAGCTGATTTTAGTCAGAAATTAAATGATCAGCTGGATATCCAATCTTCAGGCTCTTTCTCACCAGCCATTCTGATACAAACACCCTTAATGCTAGCTACTGAATGCAGCTGTATTCAATATGCTGGTTCTCATCATTTCTTAAAAAAACGCTATCTCTTCACCTTTTCAGGCACAAGCCCGCCATCTTTCTCCTAGTCACAATTTTGTCTAGTCAATAAGAGAATTTAACTGCACNNTGCACCGTGCATAATGCAACGACTGTGCCTTGGAGATCATTTTATGAGTTTGAATTTTAAAAAAATAACTTCGGAACTAGGCTCCCTACTGGGTTTACTCCTTCTGATCTGTGCTTTCAAATCCACCTTTGTAATGAATTACACGGTTCCTACGGGTTCCATGAAACCGACTATTGAGCCAGGTGATAAACTTTTCGTCAACAAAATGGCTTATGCTCTTCGAGTGCCTTTTACAAAGATACGGCTTTTTGAATACGCGGCACCCCAAAGAGGCGATGTCATCGTCTTTGAATGCCCCTATGATCCATCGATCACCTTTGTGAAGCGTCTCATAGGCCTACCAGGCGACCTGATTGAGGTTGAAAATGGCTTCATCAAGATTAATGATGAACCGCTAAAGATCTCCGTCGAGAATCAGAAGACTATTCTCGAAGCTTTATCCGAAGGCGGTTTTTACAGGGAATCTTTGGGAGAGAAGACTTATACCGTCAGAAGAGTTCCTGTGCGACTGGGGATTCCATCAGTTAGGGTTCGCGTCCCCGACGGCCATTTTTTTGCTATGGGTGATAATCGAGACGAGAGTTCCGACAGCCGCAGTTGGGGTTTTGTTCCGAAAGAAAACATCTGGGGTAAAGCAAAGTTTATTTATTTCTCTTTCGAGTGGCCAACGTTCCGCTGGGAACGAATTGGAAATAAATTGTAAGCTGTAAAATTAGGCTGTTCGACGATCTTATATTTGTGGCAAGAGACAATAGAGAGATGATGTATACTATTCAATCGGCGCTCGTCCGGAGTTCCCTCAGTCATTGCTTTTGCGATAGCCGCAAGGGGATTAATCGTCTCCGACAATCGATCAACACTGTGGCCAATAAAAGGACACATTGAAAATAAATGAAATCAAAAATATACCCGGCATCTACCGATAGTCGAATCCTCACATTCGGCGTAGTCGCAACTGAGTTGGCATTACTAAGCAACAAACGTCTTTCGGAGAGTCTTTCGAAAGCAACTCCTATGGGAACAAGCATTGGTGGAACAGCCGTATTATTAAAGGTGAATGGTACAAATATTTTTGTCAAAAAAATCCCTCTTACCGACATAGAGAGACGATCTGAAAACTTGATGTCGACAGCAAACTTATTTGGTCTGCCAACTTATTGCCAGTATGGCTTGGGGGAGGGTCCTATCGGCTCCCCAGGATTTGGAGTTTGGCGCGAACTAGCATCTAATATTATATCTACAAATTGGGTTCTTACAGGTGAGTGCCCAAACTTTCCCATACTGTACCACTGGCGCATGCTACCAAAGAATACCTTAGAATCTACTCCTCAAGCATTAGAGGAGCTAGAGTCTAATGTTGAGTTTTGGGGGGGATCTGTAGCCGTACGTTCAAGGCTTGCAGCGAATCTAAAAGCATCGTCCGAAATCGTCCTGTTTCTCGAATACATTCCGGAAACTGTAGATCACTGGCTCAGTAAACAAGTTACAATCGGATGTGGGCCTNNAAGCGAACTTCAATCTCTAACGTCGTTCATGAATTCGCGTGGTCTTCTGCATTTTGACGCGCACTTTAGAAACATATTGACTGACGGAACCCATCTCTACCTTACCGATTTTGGTCTTGCGACGTGTTCCAGTTTTGAACTGTCTAAGTCTGAGTTGGAGTTTTTTGAAACCCATCGCGCTTATGACCGATGCTATACGGTCACGCATTTCGTGAACTGGTTAAGCACCAAACTGTTTGGGAGAGAGAATCGTGAGGTGGTTTTACGTGATTTTGCAAATGGCAAAGAAATTGGGGAGCTGGCTCCTTTCATAGCTTCCATCCTAAAACGCGACGCCCGGCTGGTCGTATTGATGAATGACTTTTATCGCAGGTTTCTGACGGAGAGTAGACAAGCTAAATATCCAGCTCTTGAGACCGAGCGTCTTTGCTTCTAGCTGCTTGATGGTTTTTCAGAAATCAAATCTCTACAACCGATCGTAGACCTAAACGAGGGAATCCTTGTGTTCAAAACGCGAGAACAGGCTGTATACGCAGGGAACAACAAACAGCGTAAGTATCGTAGAAGCTATAACCCCCCCAATGATGGAGATAGCCATAGGTATCATGGCTTCGGAACCGGGTCCAAGCGAGAGCGCTTCGGGCATGGCTCCTGCAACAATAGCGAGTGAGGTCATGATGATCGGCCTGAGGCGGATAGGACATGCTTTTATAAGCGCCTTGTATACGTCCTCACCTTCCTTGCGGCATTGATTGGTAAAGTCTACCAGTAAAATAGAGTTTTTCTTGACTATACCCATTAACAGAATGAAACCAATCAAACTGTACATATTGATTGACTGATTGAATAGCTTCAAACCTATAAAGGCTCCTGAAATACTGAAAGGCAAGGCCATGAGCACAGATATAGGATGGATAAAACTATTAAACTGCGAGGCAAGGACCATATAGGAGACAATGATTCCTAATATTAAAGCAACGATCAAGCTGTAGAAAGATTCTTGAAAGCTCTGGGAGCTGCCTATCATTTTGATCATATAACCCGGGGGGAGCATGGACTTTGCAAGTTTCTCAGTGAAATTCATAGCCTCTTGCTGAGAATGTCCTTTGCCTGGGTTACCATAGACGGTGATCGCACGCGCACGGTTCAGTCGTGAAATCAACATCAAGCCCGTACTTTGTTTGATATCCACCACTTTCGAAAATGGCACCCGATACCCGCGGTTATCGCGAATCATAACTTTGTTAAAATCAGGCATCTTATTTCGTTCCGAATCTATAAGTCGGACTTCGATTTCATAACGATGACGGTCTATAGGATACTCAGTTTGTCCATTAAGGATGAGCCCTCCCATCAGAGTATTGATTGTGTTTGTTACTGTATTCAGCGCTACAGCATGTTCTGCAAGTGCCTTTCTGTTGGGTGAGATCTGTGCTTCAGGCATCCCAGCTTGAACGTCTGTGTTAACATCCACGACAACTTTAGACTCCTTCATTTTTGCCATGATAGTGTTGGTTAGATTCGTAAGCTTATCCCAATCCGGACCTTGAATGATAAACTCCACAGGAAAACCACGAGTCGCGGCAAAGCCTCTAAGGGAAAGATCTTGAACGACACTTTCCATGTCAGGAACCAAATCGTGTATCTCTTTTCGAACCTTACGGATCAAATCGCTCTGAGAAATATTGCGTTTGTCTTTATCAACTAAGGTTGCATAAGCCATTCCTTGATTCACCGCATCACCACCGAATCCCCCCACGACGCTAAATAGACCCGCAACCTCTGGTTGCTTTAGCAGGTAGTCTTCCACTTGTTTCATTTTGTGGTCTGTGACTCCTAATGCTGTTCCCACAGGGAGTTTAAACCGCATTAGAAACATGGCCTGATCCTGAGCAGGCATCATTTCGGCGGGTATAAATTTGGCCACCATCAGGCTAGCAATAAAAAAAGCAAATGTGACAAAAACCGTCTTCCACCGATTCGCTAGNNGACATCGCTCATAAAGGTGCGCCAGCTTTTTAAAAACAAAATCAATAATGCGCGTTAAACCTTTTGAATGCGACACCGTAAGAAAGCGAGAACAGCGCATAGGAGTCAATGTGAGAGCTTCTAACAGAGACAAGAGCACCGCAACCGTAACCGTGATGCCATACTGAAGAAAATAACGACCAATGATGCCCTTCATAAAAATCACAGGAATAAAGATCGCAACGATGGCAATGGTGGCAGCTAAAGCAGCAAAAGTGATCTCATTGGCTCCCTTAAGAGCCGCTGCCCGTCTTTTTTCGCCTAACTCTCGATGTCGAACAATATTCTCGAGCATCATAATNNCAACATCGTAAAGGTGTTAAGAGTAAAATTAAAGAAATAGAAACTTATGAATGTTCCAATAATGGAAGTAGGAATTGCCAGTAGGACGTTCAACGTCGAGGTCCAGGAACCTAAAAATAAAAAGCAGACTAAGGACGTTAGTATAGCTGAGAGCAATAGGTTAAAAAGAAGCTCATTGACAGATTGTTTAATAAATCTTGTATTGTCTGAACGGACGGACAGCTCGAAATTAGGCGGCAGTATGTGAGAGATTTCCTGGAGTTTCTTCTTCACCGCATCAGCAACTTGTACGGCATTAGAACCGTGTTGTTTGATGACCCCGAGACCCACAGCTCTTTGACCATTCATTCTTGAAATTTTTCGAATGTCCGCCGTGCCGGCTTCCATAGTGCCAACTTGATTCAAAAGAGTGGGTCGATAGTTAACACCTTGGTTGATTCGCGAATTGATCCGTATCGTTCCAAACTCTTCGGGACTCCGGGTTTCACCGAGAACACGTACGTTACAAACCTTATTTTCGTTGTCAAGAAATCCTGCTGGAATTTCTTGCTGCTCAGCCTTGATCGCTTGCAACACATCCTCAGATGTTAGATCGAAGTGATTGAGTTTCTTTATATCAAGCCAAACCCGTAAAGCAGGATCCACATACCCACCGACCACAATATTTCCAACGCCATCTACAACACCAAACTGATCCTCCAAAAAATTCTTGGCATAGATCATCATGTCTATCAAAGGTGTTTTTGGATCTTTGCTTGTTAGGCCTAGCCAGAGAATGGGCTGATCTTCTGGGTTCGTTTTGCGCAAAGTAGGTGGAAACAGGTTAGTTGGAAGTAAATTTTTTACTTCATTGATATGATTGTTGACTTCTTGAAGGGCTTCATCAATATCTGTACCCAAATCGAACTCGACAGCAATCGAAGCGGAACTCTGCTGAGCTGTTGAAGTAATGCTCCGTATTCCATCGATTTGCATGATGGAATCTTCCACAGGATCCAAGACCTGACTTTCCATCACTTCAGGCGCTGCACCGTTTAGAGTGAAAGAAACACTGACGACAGGAAAGTCAACGTCGGGCAGCAGACTAATACCAAGCCTGTGGAAGGAAATGCTTCCAAAAACTATGAGTGCCGCCATGAGCATCCAAGCAAAGACCGGTCTGCGTATAGAAATTTCAGATAAGCTCATGGTTTACGCTTCATCCTCTTTCTCTGGGTTTTCGATATGAGTAAACCAGCTGTAGACACAAGGCACAACGTAAAGAGTCAGTACGGTTGAAACGGCCACGCCACCTATGATCGAGATCGACATGGGCACACGTGTTTCAGCTCCAGGCCCAAAGTTTACAGCACCAGGGATAGCGCCAGCTATAGTAGCGACAGAAGTCATAATTATGGGTCGCAAGCGTACAGGACAAGCTTCCATGAGCGCATCAATCGGAGAAGAACCTTCAGCACGCCGTTGATTCGTGAAGTCCACCAACAAGATGGAGTTTTTCTTCACTATACCCATGAGAAGAATCAATCCAATCATACTGAAGAGGCTTAAAGATTGATGCGTAAAGTAGAGTGCAATGAGCGCTCCAGATAGGCTAAATGGTAACGCCATCAATACAGTTATTGGATGCACAAAACTATTAAACTGCGATGCCAAGATCATGTAGGCAACAGCAATTCCCAAAATAAGAGCAAAAATCAACCCTGAGAAGGCGTCATGGAAAGCCTGAGCACTACCCGTGGGCTTGAGGTAATACCCAGAATTCGGCGGAAGGACTTCTTGACCAGCTTTGATTACAGCATCTAAGGCATCTTGCTGGGACTTCTTGTGTGCTACGTTTGCGTAGACAGGAAAAGCCCGAGCTCGGTTCACACGAGGGATAAGTTGTGCCGTATGTGTCATTTCAGCTTTAGCTGTTTGCGTCAAAGGAACAAGCTCCCCGTTAGCCCCCCTATCGTTTGGCAAAAGAATGTGATTGATATCGTTTATGGTACTGGTTTGATCGGGTTGCGCACGAACCCGGATATAGTAGCGATGATCGTCTTTGGGGTATTGTGTATTGGAATTAAAAATCTGACCACCGATAAGGTTGCTAACTTCCTGTCCAATGGTCGTAATGGAAACGCCATGCGCTGCCGCTTTCTTTCTATCAGGGATGATATTGATCTGCGGCATCCCTGCTTGAAAATCCGTATTAACATCTTCTAACAATCCCGTCGCACTCAGCTTGTCCATCACTTGCTTTGAATAGCCTTCAAGTTTCTTCCAATCCGGCCCTTCGAGAGTGAATTCGATAGGAAACCCCCGCGAGGCACTCAAGCCGGTCAGCGATAGATCCTGGGTTGAAATCTGCATGTTCGGAAGAAGTTTTTGAAGTTCGGTCTTAGTGACATCCATAACCTCGCGTTGACTAAGTTGCCTCTGCTTTCGATCTTTCAAGATGACATAAATAACCCCAGTATTAACGACATTATTGTTTTGATAGTTACCGATGGTGCTATAGACACTTTCAACATCAGGTCGTTGTTTAAGGTAGTCCTCAGCTTGTACGTAAATTTTATCTGTGGCTTGAATGGAATAATCAACCGGCGCTTTGATCGACATGAGGAAAAGAGATTGATCTTGAGGTGGAATAAGTTCCTTGGGTAGCAAAACAAGAAAGACCATGGAACCCGAGAAAATTAATAGCGATAAAACTATGACAAGTGCTTTATGCTGTAAAGCCCATGCCAACGAATGCTTGTACTTTTCAGAAAGTTTTTCCTCGAATCTTTCCAT
The DNA here is from genome assembly GCA_003136475.1 of Deltaproteobacteria bacterium. GTDB lineage: Bacteria > Bdellovibrionota_B > Oligoflexia > Oligoflexales > Bog-1112 > BOG-1112. The sequence goes on along the minus strand of PLEQ01000119.1, from coordinate 4,155 downwards.
TGTTTTCATCATCCAACTTGGATTGGATGTCTTTCCAGATTGCATAAAACGAGCACAACGCATAGGGGTTAGCGTTAGCGCCTCCAACAAAGATAGGAAAACTGCGACGGTGACAGTGATTCCGTATTGAAAGAAGAATCTACCGACCACTCCTTGCATAAAAACGACAGGAATAAAAATCGCGGCGATAGCAAGTGTTGTTGCAATTGCTGCAAAGGTTATTTCATTGGATCCATCTAAACTTGCTTGCCTTTTCGTTTTTCCCATATCGAAATGCCGGACTATATTCTCGAGCATCATAATGGCATCGTCGACGACAATACCAATAGCCAAACCGAGCCCCAAAAGAGTGAATGTGTTCAGGGTAAACCCAAAAAAGTAGAGAGCGATGAATGCGCCAACGATAGCTGTTGGAATGGCAAATAATACATTTATGGTTGAAGACCAGGAGCCTAAGAAAAAATAGCAGACCAAGGATGTTAAGAGAGCTGCAAGAACTAACGTTATATTGAGTTCATCCACGGAGTCACGGATGAACTTAGTTGAGTCAAGTTGGATAGCCACGTGGTAGCCAGGCGCTATGGTCTCCCTTATTTTTTTTATTTTGGCACGAAGGAGATCCCCAACCTCAACAGCATTGGCACCGTGCTGCTTGATGATTCCTAAACCAACAGTAGGCTTACCATTGAAGCGAGAAATTTGCCGGATATCAGACAGACCATCTTCGATGCGAGCGACTGTACTGAGGGTAATAGGCTCATAGTTAGGGGCACCGTTACGCGTGTTGATGCGTATTTTGCCAAAATCCTCTGCCGTTTTAGCCTCACCAAGCACACGAATATTCGTCTCATTCATGCTGGACTCGATCCTGCCAGCTGGTTGTTCAATCTGCTCAGCCTGGATAGCAGAGAGAATATCTGTCGATGTCAAATTGTATTTATAGAGTTTCTTTCTATCTATCCAAACTCTCAAGTTGGGATCCACATAACCCGCAAAAGTGATGTTACCTACGCCTGCAAGAGTGGAGAGCTGGTCTTTAAGGGTATTTCGGGCATACATCATCTGCTTATAGCGGGGTACATTTTCATCGGCAGAGACCATGACCCACATAATAGGTTGGTCTTCCGGATTGGTCTTGGTGATCACCGGAGGATAAAGAGCCACAGGTAGTAAATTTGATGATTGTTGAATACGATCGATGACCTCTTGTAGAGCGACATTGATGTTGTGATTCAACTCAAATTCACACGTTACGTTAGCAATTCCTTGGCTAACGCTGGAACTTACCCGTGTCAGTCCCTCTATCCCCATGACCGCGTCTTCGACGATATCGACAACATTGACTTCCATAACTTCAGGTGCAGCGTTGTCCAGCCGGAGACCTATATNNATATTGACCACAGGGAAATCAACATCGGGCATTTGACTGATGCCCATCCTCTCGAAGCAAATGGCTCCGAAGAGTATCAGTCCAAACATAAGCATCCAGGCAAAGACAGGTCGTCGTATCGAGATTTCAGATATACTCACGGGGCCTACCTACTAATTTCTTTTTCTTTCAAGATTAACACTTATATTTTACCAAACTTGCAGAGCTTGGCACAGAGCCGACGGAAATTTTTCGTTTGTCTTTGACAAAAAATGCAATTCCAAGGAGTCAGGAGCTCTGCNNTTTTTAAAAGGCTTCCCTCACAAAACGTGAAATTATCGAACTCTAGGGGCTTCCAATTTGTCTTTAATAAACTAAAATTATAAGAATTAGATGCCTTATACGATGGCCAAATATAGCCCCCGCTTCGGTAGAGGTTCCTTGACACACAATTAATGTCGACCTTTATACTCTCGAGGCTTAAACCAGTATGTTAAGCTTTTTGAGTGGTTTAAGTCTAAAAGACTCCAGCAAGATTAGGAGCTACAACAAAAAATGGGAACTAAAAATTGATGACCACGGGATTAGGAAAATTGAAAGAGATTGTTGTGTTAGTCGCGCTTTGCTTTAATCTTTCTAGTTGCGCTAGCACGAGCGATAAAATTAGCTCCAATCAAGACAAACAATAGCTCTATGAAAGCAAATTTGGTTTAGATTTGGGGGGCTATTTTTTCTGTCAGTTGAATTCGAACAAGACATCTTGTCACGAGAATGGCTGCATCTGGGACGATAAGGGAACCTGTCTTAGTAGCCATACAAGCGAATGCCCTTCGACATCAGCGGCTAAATCATGTGATAACATGGGATGCCGTTGGACAAACCATGGATGCCTAAGAAGCGAATTCCTTTTGAATTGCTACGAATACGCTAGTCAAAAAAGTTGTGTCAGTTCAGGTTGTTTATGGGATTTAAAAGGAAAGAACTGCTTAAGCCGAGCTTCTTCTTTCTGCTCGGAAACCAAAGACGTTAAAACTTGTAGAGAACTTGGCTGTGTATACTCTCGCAGCACCGATGAATGCTTGAGTAAGGGATTTGATTCATGCTCTTCGGTGAAAGATGCTTCATCCTGCTACGAAATAGGGCGTAAGTGGCTCAGTGATAGGAATATATGTTTGGCTCCAGATACCACAAAACCAATACAGTTGCGAAAATGCCAGTCCTATACACAGGAGACAGACTGTTGGGAAGGAGGAGTGCAAATGCCAACCGAAGTCACTTCTATCACCCATTTTTTAGGCAGTATCAGTCTCCGAATGCAATGAGCAAAATCTCTTATATTTGCCCTTGTTCAGTGTTGACTTGGAGAGAATATTTTGACTCTCTTTTGCATCATGTGCACTTGAGCACGAGCGGTGAATTTTGGGAAAAGATGGGGGAAGTCCTGCGAATTGCCACTGCTTTGTCCAAAACTGAAAGCGCACATCTCCACTAGATGAAATTCCAGCCTCCAGAGCTAAGTTCGTCGTTGGCATATTTTGAGGAAACAGCAAAATTGCTGTAGCCCTTGTCATCCAAGAACAACGAGGCGCAAACGCGGTTTCAGTCGAAACCAGAAAAAATGGTATATAATAGTCCCTATAGTTCTAATGAATAGGAGATTTTCACAATTGCAGTTAATAAAAATCACGTTTATTTTGTTAACACTATCATGCTGTATACATCGAAGAGGAAATGATTCTGCTCAGACTGCCAGTAATCTACAAGCCAAACAAACCAATCAATCATCTTTGATTCTCCTCAGCCTTGCCTCGTCGCCAAATAAAGTTGCAGTATTCGTCANNGCTGACCCCATGGATTATCAGTGGGATCCGACTGTACAACTGCTTAGACTTACTGTCACCGATGCAAACCGAGAGCAATACATTAGAGCCATTGCTAATCAGTTCAATATAAAAACGGAAGATAGAGCTCAACAGCCCCAACTGGGACTGTTAAAAAATGAATGGTTCAGTGGATTGTTTGGATCCGACACTGAAAACATAGGAGGAGTTGCATCGAATTCTAATAGACAGACGGACCAAATAGAGAACACTAGACAGCCTGAACAGCCTCCTGAAAATCCCAGGACAGCTCCTGATCAAGTGATCCCTCAAGAATCAGCCAGAGAAAATAATGGAATGGCCCCAAACTTTGAGCCAGTTCCAGTTGCTAACACCAACCCTCATGAGCCACCACCTTTTTATCTCTCAGACATATACGATTCAAAAACTTTGGAGTATCTCAAAGCCCAACTGGGAGATGATACTTTCAACTATCTGGAAAATTTCCCTGAAAATATTCCATATAACACCAAAATGTACATATTAAATAACTTGTTTCCCTATGATGCAAGTAACCGCTGGTTTCATTATAAAAATCCTACAAGTGACAAGACGACAGTCATTATTTGGCCGACTTATGACTATAATGGTGCTTTCAATAGCGCAACTGATCTTTTGCGACCAATCGTTGCAAAGAAAGATTCGAGTGTCGTTCTTACGGCTGCTGGCAGTGTCCCCGATTTAGAATCTATTTTACAGAGATACCCAGGAAAAATTGACATACTTGATCTTAATGGTCATGGAGACCCTGAATCCATTAAGTTTGGCGATGGGTTTCGAGATAGCCTCACGAAGGAAGAAATACAAACTGGTTCGACATTGATTACAATACTAGACGAAAAACTATCTTCAAAAGCAACTATAAATAGTATTAGCTGCTCTATGCGTATTCCGGTGTAGTCGCTC
>PLEQ01000381.1 GCA_003136475.1 Deltaproteobacteria bacterium | reverse complement strand
CCGCCGAACTGGACGATGACGCCTTTGAGCAGCCCCGCTTCCTGCTCCTTGGCGAGAATCGCCAGCACGTCCTCCGACGTCAGCGGCTCGAAATACAATCGATCCGCGGTGTCGTAGTCGGTCGACACGGTTTCCGGATTGCAGTTGATCATGATGGTTTCGAAACCTAGTTCCTTGAACGCGTTCACAGCGTGCACGCAAGAATAGTCGAATTCAATCCCTTGCCCGATACGATTCGCCCCGCTACCGAGAATGACGATTTTATCACGTGTGGAGGGTACAATCTCGCAAGCCTCTTCGTAGGTCGCATAAGCATAAGATGTTGGCGTAGAGAACTCCGCAGCACAACTATCAACGTGCTTGAACACAGGTTTGATGCCCCAGGCTAAGCGTTGCTTGCGAAAATCCTGCTCGCTGAGACCGAGTCGCTTAGCAAGATCATAATCGGAAAAACCTAGGCGCTTAAGATAGGCAATGGAGTCGGGTTCCATCTTGGCCTCGTTTTCAGCAGCAACCAGGTCGGCGATTTCTTGCAGAAACCAAGGATCGATGAATGTGAGAGCGTGAATTTCAGCGACGCTGAAACCTCGGCGAAATGCCGAAAAAATATGCCAGAGGCGTTTGCTGGTGGGTGTCGCAAGGTCTTTTGCGCTAAACGCTAAGGATGGTCTTGTTTCCATACTGCGCATGGCTTTGAGTAAGGCTTCGGAAAACGTGCGACCGATCGCCATGACTTCACCAACTGCAAACATTTGCGGTCCTAAGCGATCTTCGACATCCGGAAATTTCTCGAATTGGTGACGGGGAATTTTAACCACGACATAGTCGAGCACAGGCTCATACGAAGCTGGAATTTGATCGCCGGTAATATCGCATGAGAGTTCATCCAAGGTATAACCGACAGCAAGCTTGGCTGCGATTTTAGCGATGGGAAACCCTGTCGCTTTGGAAGCGAGCGCTGAGGAGCGAGACACACGCGGGTTCATTTCGATAACCAGCAAACGTCCATCGTGCGGATGGATCGCAAATTGAACATTGGAACCCCCCGTCTCCACACCGATAGCGCGTAGGACAGCGAAGGAAGCTGTGCGCATTTTCTGATATTCTTTGTCCGTCAAGGTGAGGGCCGGAGCTACGGTTATGGAGTCCCCAGTGTGAATCCCCAAGGGATCGAAGTTCTCAATCGAACACACGATGATACAGTTGTCTTTTTTATCTCGGACTACTTCCATCTCGAACTCTTTCCAACCGATCAACGCTTCATCGATAAGGAGCTCCTGGACAGGACTCGCTTGAAAAGCTTTGGTGCACAGATCGTGAAAGTCTTCCATGCCATTGGCTATACCACAGCCGCTGCCACCCAATGTAAAAGAGGGGCGGATGATCAGAGGAAAGCCGATGGTATCGGCAGCAAGGAGGGCTTCTTCAAAATTTAAAGCCCGCGCCGATTTGGGTAGGCAAAGACCGATCTCCGTCATGGTCTTGCGGAACAGTGTGCGATCCTCGGCGCGTTGAATGGCCGCAATAGTGGCGCCGATAAGTTGCACCTTGAATTGAGCCAGGATGCCATTTTTTTCAAGATCGACTGCCAAGTTGAGTGCCGTCTGACCGCCCATAGTCGGTAAAATGGCGCAGGGTCGTTCCCTTGCGATAATTTGGGTCAGCGAATCCACCGTCAACGGTTCTATATACGTTTTGTCGGAAAACTCAGGGTCTGTCATGATCGTTGCAGGATTGGAATTGACGAGAATAACTCGATAACCTTCCTGACGTAAGGCAAGGCAGGCTTGGGTACCAGCGTAGTCGAATTCACACGCTTGTCCGATAACAATCGGACCTGCGCCGATGACTAGAATCGTATGAATGTCAGTGCGCTTTGGCATAATTTCTTTCCATTAAAAAAGCAAATTTCTGAAAAAGGAATTGAAGCTCCATCGGTCCCGGACTGGCTTCGGGATGCCCCTGAAAGCCGAATGCGGGTTTGTCCGTTCTTTCAATTCCGGCAATGGTCTTGTCGAATAGGGAACGATGCGTCACTTTTAGCGTGCGCGGGAGCGAACGCTCTGCAACGACAAAACCATGGTTTTGGCTGCTGATGAAAACTTCCTGCTTCGCTAAGTCTAGGATCGGGTGATTCGCTCCGTGATGGCCGAGCAACATTTTTTCGGTTCTCGCTCCGCTCGCTAAGGCTAGCAGTTGATGTCCGAGGCAAATGCCAAAGGTCGGAATGGCTAAGTCCAAGAGAGCTTTGATGACAGAGATCGCACCCGAACACGCAGCTGGATCGCCAGGGCCATTGGAGAGAAAAATGCCATCCGGTGAGTGACAAAGAATCTCGTCCACGGTGCTGCTTGCTGGCACGATGATTAAGTCACACGAAGCTTTGTGAAGCTGGTCGAGAATGGATTGTTTCACTCCAAAATCCATAACGACAACCTGGTGATGAACCCCAGGATGGGGTAGCGCTAGAGCATAGGCCTTTTTGCAGCTCACCAGTGGTGTCAAATCCAATCCGCTCAGTCCAATAAACATTTTTGCTTGCTTGACGGCATACTCAGGATCCGGTTGACCAGCCATAATGTAGGCATTTTGGGCGCCTTTCTCTCGCAAAAGATGCGTCAGTGCACGCGTATCGATTCCTGAAATTCCAATCTTTCCATGTTGCATGAGATAGTTCGCTAGGGAGTTGTTGGCGCGCCAGTTGCTGGTATGAACGGAGAAGGCGCGCGTGATGCAGCCGCCAGCCCAAATTTTGGGCGACTCGGCATCTTGGTCATTGACACCGACGACGCCGATATGAGGGGAGCTAAAAACGATGATTTGCGCTGCATAGGAAGGGTCGGTCAAAATTTCTTGGTAACCGGTCTGTGCCGTGTTGAAGACCAATTCACCCGCGTAAGCACCTTGGGCGCCAAATGATTCACCCCAAAACACAGTACCGTCTGCCAAAGCTAGCAGTGCATTTTTTTTCATTTTGAACCCTCCCTGATCATTCTATTTACAACCGCGAGATTATTTATTATAAGTAGGCGCATAAAAATGCAATACGAATATTCCTCTTATCTTTAAGTTATCGAAATATTAGAATAAATTAATGTATTGGTGTTAACAATTAATAAAAATGGAGATGAATATGCACAAAGCGGCGATTGTGGGGGCTTCGGGGTATGCGGGAGTAGAGCTGATTCGTATTCTCTTGGGTCACTCTCAAATGGAAATCGCTTACCTGGGGGCCAACACGCAAAGTGGGAAAGCCATCACAGACGTCTATCCGCATCTACGAAACATTTGGGATCAGACATTTTCATCCCATGCGAATGATAGTGGGTGGGAAGATTGCTCGGTCATTTTTACAGCTCTTCCCCATGGTGAAGCTGAAAAAATTGTCCCCCAATTTTTGAAAAAAGGTAAAAAGGTTATCGACCTCAGTGCTGACTATCGTCTCGATGCTAGCGCTGCCTATGGCCTACCAGAACTTGGTTTCCGTTCGCGGATTGTTGAATCGCAATTGATTGCAAACCCGGGGTGTTATCCAACAGCGTGTCTGCTCACTCTTAAACCGCTCCTTGCCTCGGACGCTCTGCATAAAGAGAGAATTGTCTTGGATTGCAAGTCCGGCGTTTCAGGAGCCGGGCGTTCACCTGCGCAATCTTCGCTTTTTTGTGAAGTTACGGAGAGCGTGCACGCGTACGGTCTTTTAGGTGAACATCGTCATCAGAAAGAGATTGAAAAAATTGTTGGCGTGCCCGTGCAGTTTAGTCCCCACTTGCTGCCGATGAAGCGAGGCATACTCGCAAGCGCCTACCTACCACTTAAGACATCGATGACGAGCCAAACCGTTTGGGATATCTACCAGGAGTTTTATGCCAAAGAACCCTTTGTCCGTCTTCTGCCTCTCGGTCAATGGCCCAAAACAGCGCACGTGAGCGGGTCGAATTATTGCGATATCGGACTCGGTGTTGACGGACGCACGAATAATCTTATTGTCGTCAGTGCTATCGATAACCTTGTGAAAGGTGCTGCCGGACAAGCGATACAAAATATGAACATTTTGCTGCAATTTCCCGAAACACAAGCTTTGCAGAATCTGAATCCAATTTTTCCGTAAGGAGATCCTATGATGGAAGCAAGAGGCGGCGTCTGTGCCCCAAAAGGCTTTAAGGCATCCGGCGTTCAGGCACATATAAAGAGCAAGAAAACCAATAAACTCGATCTTGCTGTGCTCTTCAGCGAAAGACCTGCGACCGCAGCCGGTGTGTTTACGACGAACAGAGTGAAAGCTGCGTGTGTTTTGCTCTCTCGAGAAGCTCTGAGTGGGGGAACCCTGCAGGCTATTGTTATGAACAGCGGCAATGCTAACTGTTGTACGGGTGAGCAAGGCATGGCCGATACTCTCAAGATGCAGTCCCTAACCGCTGAATGTTTGGCAATTCCGTCGCAGAGTATTGCCGTGGCAAGCACCGGTGTCATCGGTGAGCGCCTTCCTATGGAGCGCGTGATCCCAGGCATTCGGGAAGCGTGTCTAGCTTTGTCGCAAACGGGTGCTGAGGATGCGGCTTCCGCAATCATGACGACGGATACCTTCCGTAAAGAGTCGGTCTTGAAGTTTCAAATTGCCGGGAAAGACGTCGTAATCGGAGGGATGGCCAAAGGTTCAGGCATGATCCACCCGAATATGGCAACCACTCTTGCGTTCTTGACAACCGATGCTGCGGTGGACGCTGATGCTCTGCGCTATGTTCTTAAAAAGTCCTGCAGTCGCTCTTTTAATATGATCAGCGTCGATGGTGACACTTCAACCAATGACATGATCATTGCTCTCGCCAATGGCGCTGCTGAACAAGCCAAAATCACTATGGACAGTCCCTATCTTGCAGAGTTTGCCGAGGGGGTTGAGAAGGTTCTTATCGACCTTGCAAAAATGGTGGTGAAAGACGGTGAGGGTGCAAGCNNGTGCAAGCAAACTTTTTGAAGTGCAGGTGATGGGAGCAGCGTCTGAACTCGATGCCCAGAAGGCCGCACGTGCGGTCAGCTGTTCCTCGCTGGTTAAGGCTGCCATTTTTGGTTGCGATGCCAACTGGGGGCGTATTCTCTGTGCTCTCGGTTATTCCGGAGCAGAGTTTGATCCAACACAGGTGGATCTTTTTATCGGCTCCATTCCGGTAATGGCTGCGGGCTCAAACTTAGTCTTTGATGAGGAAGAGGCGATGCGCACGCTTTCTCAAAAAGAACTGGTCATAAAAGCCTTTTTGCCTTCCGGAACGCATAGTGCCAAGGCGTGGGGTAGTGATCTGACTTACGATTACGTGAAGATTAACGGATCTTATAGGACCTGATGTATGTCAAAAAAAATTGTGATCAAGTATGGTGGTGTGGCACTCAATGATGCCGATTTTGTCGAAATTGACCAAGTTCGTCAGCAAGGCTTGCAGCCTATTATCATTCATGGCGGAGGCAAGGAAGTTTCGGAGCTCTCGCTTAAACTCGGTATTCAGCCCGTGTTTAAGAATGGCTTGCGGGTTACCGATGCCGCAACGATGGACATTGCACAAATGGTCTTGCTGGGTCGGGTAAACACGCGACTGGTAGCCGCTCTCCGTAGGCGATCTTTGAAAGCTATCGGTGTCTCAGGTCTCGCCCAAGGCAGCTCCTTACAAAGTGACTTAGGCTATGTTGGGAAAATCGATCGTTTTGATGGTGCGTCTCTGGAAATGCTTTGTGAGCAAGGTTATATTCCAGTGATCGCTCCCATCGCTATCGGGGAAGATGCCGAAATATACAATGTCAATGGCGACTCCTTTGCGGCAGCAGTGGCTTCAGCTGTCCAGGCCGACTGGCTTTTCCTGATGACCGATATCGACGGTGTCTACTTAGACCCAGCAAAAAAGGAAAGCAGGTTCAGTCATCTTTCCGTCGATCTTGCTAAATCTCTGGCAGTCAAAGACGGCATGATTCCCAAATTGAAAGCAGCGGTCGATGCGATTGAAAGTGGCGTGTCCTCTGTACTCATCGGTAAATCTCTAGGCGCTCATACGGTAATTTCAGCTAATCAGAGTGAGGATTTTAAAAACCTTGTCAAGACCGAATATGCGCATATCTTCAACACCTATATCCGTTACCCGATTGTGCTTGAACGAGGGCTAGGCTCTAAAGTTTGGGACAGCGAAGGCAAAGAGTATCTCGACTTACTGGGGGGAATTGCGGTTGTGCCCCTAGGGCATTGTCATCCCGCAGTGGTTAGCGCCATTCATGAGCAAACGCAAAAGCTCATGCACACGTCCAATCTTTTTTATTCCAAACCCATGCTCGAACTGGCGCAATGTCTGACGGAGCTCGGTGATTTTCAGAAAGTCTTTTTCTGTAATTCCGGAACTGAAGCCAACGAGGGCGCCATCAAACTGGCCAGAAAATACCAATGGCGTAAGGGTCACAAAAATAAATTCAAAATTGTCAGCGCGAGTCATTCCTTTCACGGTCGAACTTTCGGAGCGCTGGCCGCAACCGCTAAGGTCGAATTGCAAGAGGGTTTTGGCCCACTGCCGGAAGGCTTTGCCGTCGCGGAGTGGAATAACATCGACTCGCTAGAAAAGACTATCGACGAAAATACGGCAGCTTTCATAGTTGAGCCGGTGCAAGGTGAAGGAGGTATTCATCCGGCGTCACAGGCTTTTTTGATGGCTGCTCGACGTTTGTGTGATCAGTTCGGTGCGCTTTTGATTTTTGATGAAATCCAATGCGGTCTCGGACGCTTGGGGACCTTCTATGCTTATCAAAGTTTCGGCGTCACACCCGATGTTGTGACTTTGGCGAAGGGACTTGCGAATGGTTTACCGATCGGTGCGATCTGTGCAAGCGAGACAGCCGCTCAAGCTTTCCAACCCGGTGACCACGGAACAACTTTCGGAGCCAATTTAGTATGTGCCGCTGCGGCTCTAGCGACCATGAAGGTTTTGCTGACGGAAGACTGCTGCACCAAAGCCCGCGATGCTGGTCTGACTTTGATGAATGCCTTGCGTTCCTTACAGAAACTTTTTCCCGACCTTATTCAAGAGGTACGAGGAATGGGCCTGATGATTGGTTTAGAAATAAATGGTGACGCCAATCGTATTCTCTCTCTCTGCCTGCAACGGGGACTGATCATCAACGTGACTGCAAAAAATGTGATTCGATTGCTGCCTTCTTACTTGATTAGCCCCGAGGAGATTACACAAGCTCTTGCTATTTTGCAGACATGCCTCACCGAGATTTCACTCGGCGAGCAGGGAAAACCGTAGTTTTTAGGATACGCCAAGGACCATCTTACTGAGCTGTGCGTTGAGCTTGTCTTCGCCCAATAGCAATTGTCTTCCTTTAGATTAGAAGCTGTTTGAAAAGTCTGGAAGAGCTCCGACTGCGATTCTTCGCTACGTTCAGAATGACGAGCATTCCCGTCATCCCGAGGCGAAGCCGAG